>JBAJNM010000054.1 GCA_036881865.1 Parvularculales bacterium
TCCGGCAATGTGCCGGGGTCAAATCCCCCTAGCCCCAGAAAGGCTTCATCAATGGAGTAGACTTCGACATCTGGACTAAAAACATGAAGGGACTTCATCACGCGCGATGACATATCCCCATACAGCGCAAAATTTGATGAAAAGACCACCACCTTATTTTGCTTCATCAGATCTTCGTATTGATGCGCCGGTGCTCCCATAGGGATGCCTAAGGCCTTGGCCTCCAGAGAACGGGCAATTACACAGCCGTCATTATTGGATAGCACCACCACGGGCTTGTTATTCAAGGAGGGCTGGAAAACACGCTCACAGGACGCGTAGAAATTATTGCAATCCACCAGAGCATAAAATGATGGAGTGTAGTGAGAAGTCATCCGACTTGTCGGGTAACCCCGGTCACGACACCCCAGATTTCCAGATCCTGATTGTCCGTAAATTCGATTGGTTCGTAGACATCATTTTCGGGCACTAACAGGGTCTTGCCCTGCCTCCTGATGAGCCGTTTAACCGTAAAATCACCATCAACAATGGCGATGACAATCTTGCCGTTCACCGGCTCAAGGCTACGATCAACCACCAGAACATCATTGTCATGAATGCCGGCCCCTATCATTGAATCTCCACGGACACGGAGAAAGAATGTCGCGGTGGGATGTTTAATCAGGTGTTCGTTCAGATCAAGATGCTTTTCCAGATGGTCGTCTGCGGCAGAGGGAAATCCGGCCGCCACCCGGCTACTGAACAACGGCAGGGGAATATGCTTCTTCTGGATATATTTCATCGTCTGGTCAGCCATATTGACAGAGAACATATAGTGAACAATAATATATGGCAAGGAGGCCGCATTATTGCAGGGTTATAGGGTTATTTGTTTATGGCTGAAGTAACATCCCAAGAGCAAAACGCTATTCCGGATCTGAATAATGTGGGCTTTGAGGCTGATCTACTGTGTCTTTGCTGGGGTGATACGGAGCACTCCATGCCGGTATTCTGCCGTTATTTTCTACCGGTGGACGGTAACACGGCTCCCCTTCCCCCCACGGCGGATACATGGCTTTCGTCAGCGCACTTTCATTATTTCTTTCTATGGCCACTCTATCCTGTTTTGCAAAGCAAAGCTTTGATCTTTCAGGATTGCGCCTTGCTTCCTGTAAAGACCCCTGCCCTGCAAGCTTCATTGCAAAACGCTCAGGAGGGAAAAAAGAGTCCCTTGCAGCCGGAGACGAAAGAGTGAATGAGTTTTTTAATCCTGAGTTGGATGCAACCCTGACAAGGATAGAGGTGATTGTTTATGCTTGAAGATGGCGGAATGGAGCAGGCGAGCATCCATTTGGAACTGTGTTTTGCGTCAGCCATGCATGCTCTTGAATATTACTTCGCAGACTCGCAGAAAGGGCCCACCTCTACTGTGACACATTATAGAAGGAGGGCCTTGTATATCGAGGCGGAGGAGGCTCACCAGAATATTATTTCCCTGCAGGTCACGCTTAGTCCCTTGATTTGGTTAAAACCTATGATGAAGTCCCCCTCCCCTCTGGTTCAGTTGGAGCCACAAGACCGACAGGAAAATCATCCAGGGGTCATCGATCATGCACCAAAATGGGAACAAGCAATTCCTTCAAACAGAAATATCTATTATGACAAAGCGATGAAATATGCCGAGAGATCAGGTTCCCTGTATGCAAGAGCGGTTTATACTGCTCGTGACGCTGAAAAACTGTTTAAAAGAGCGGCGCAAGGAGATGAGAACTCTGATGCTCTGTTAAGAGAAGCAACGCAGGAAGCTGATAAAGCTAGCGCCCTGTTTAAAGAGGCCGCACAGGAAGGTGAGAAAACTGACGAACTGTATAGGAATCTGGAAGCAGTGGACAGCTAAGGATTCTGGAAGCGGGTGAATACTATTAAGATGCTGCGTATTGGCGAACCATGATTGAAGTGACGTTTGCCGGCATGATTTATATGGTCAGCCTTATGGGTTGCTATGATGGTGATACATGCACCATTCGCTTTGAAAACTCACCGGCTCCTATAGAGGTGCAGAAAATACGCTTTGCGGATTTTGATACGCCGGAGATTAAAGGCAAGTGCGATCGGGAAAAGGAACTGGCTATCAAGGCAAGGGATGTCACCCGCGCCTATATGCAGGAAACAGGCAAGATTACCCTGAGCGGTAAGCGGGGCAGGTATGGCCGGCTTCTTTCTTATGCGCCAGCCCTCAGGCAACGTCTGATTGAAGAGGGGCTAGGACGGCCTTACGATGGTGGAAGGCGCATGGGTTGGTGTTAACTGCTCGCCAGTATTCACGCAAGATTCTATATACTTAGCATGCGTTCCAGAACTTTGTTGTTCCCTACAAGGTACTCCTCCTGTTACATAAGTTTACTAACATTCAGGGTGGACCAATTAATTGGCGTCAACTCAAACTGATTCCCACTTTGACAATCGCACTGGTGAGGGGTTAGGGTAAATTATGTACGCGCTTCTATTTTTTATGATCCAAATCTATCTTTGGATGTTCCAAATTATAATCGCAATAGGTTTAAAGCTTCTTGAATATTCCATAATAATATCCATCAAGATTCTTGAAGTATTTCTACCTATTATTGCGAAGTCGGTGTCCTGGATTGCGGTGTTGATGGGAAAAAGGATCAAGAGACTCATTGGTGTTGGGAAAAGCACAAGTGAGGATGAAAACCTGCAGTTGGAATTTGGGGTGAACAATCAATCAAAACCCCCATTAAGGTTAAATTTGATTCCAATAATATTAGGCCTACTAGCATTCATTATTACGTGGGAATTAGGAAGGGGACAAATTATGTTGCTTCCAATAGATGACTTTTTCAAAGGGCTGGTGATTATTGTGTCATCTTATATAGTCTTTATACTAGTAAAGAAATTCTTCCACATGAGATCAATAAAAAAATATATAGCTCAAAACTGATTAGCTAAAACAGATATAGATAAAGTTTAAGTGTACCCAATATGGAAATAACAACCCATCTTCAGCAGCTTTATTCAGAAATGCCCGGTATTTTCGGTTTCATTCTTCTTCTGAGTATTGTGTACTTTCTTGTTGATCTAGCATCTTACATAATAGGCCTAGCTGTAGGCTTTTTTCTCCAATCAATAGGTTTTGGGAAAAGAGAAGATGAGAACACAATAGCCTCGTAGAAGGAGGGTGTTTAAATGCTTATATTCGATGGAATCAATTCGGAAAGTACCGTAGCGGAAACGTACCTCCAAAATGTATCTCTAATCCTTGAAAGTAGGCCCATCGACTTTCCTGACTTAAGGCCTCCACAAAAAACCTTAGGTGCTAATCAGTTGTGATTAGGTGAAACGTAGTCCTACAGAGAAGATTGATCGTTTAATCGTTTCAGAGATCAGATAATTTCCGTTCATCTGTTCTTAACCTTTCCCTTACTCCTTCAATAAATCCTACTGCCATAGCACGTACTAAAAGGCAAGTTATTAACAAAACTCCTATAGTCTGTAGGTCAAATTCCTGAAGGTTAAACAAAGAGACGCCTAGAAGTTTAATTATACCATCTACATACCATACTCCCATCTCGTAAACCCATGACCATATGACAATAATTTGTTTATCAAATGTCTTTAAATATTGTTGAGATGCTGCCTTGAATTGGGTGTCACTACGCTGCCGATTTGGTGTGGTAACCCTACCTTGATTCTGCGCCTGACTTTGAGAATCATTAACCCGTCGGTTGGTTCTTGTGTCCGTATCTTGTTTTTGTACCTGAGTATTGGCGACCTTAAGCCGTTTGTAGACTTCAGTGTCCTTGAGAGCCTCGTTGTACTGAGCATAGAAAAAAGGTGTGTTCCCAGAGTTATCCAATAATGTAAGATCTGATCCCCGATCCAGCAATAATTCCACCACCGCTGGTGTTTTACTGCTTTGCGCAGCTACGTGCAGGGGTGTCCAGCCATCTACAGAACGGGCACTTAAGTCAGCCCCGCGATCTAGTAATAGATCCACCACTGCTGGAGTGCTACGGCTAGCCGCCCAATGCAGGGGCGTTCCTCCATTTTCGTCATCACGAGCATCTATATCAGCACCACCATTGAGAGCCGACTCAACATCGGCTACCGTGGCCGTAAGCCAAAACGTTTTATTCAGCAACACATTACCCTGTGCCTGAATAGGAGAGTGCAAGACAGAGAAAAAAAACAGACACCCTAGGAAAACATTCACTCTGGTTCTCATATATATTTTCCTTCCATAATATTTGTCTTATCTTCCTTCATGCCGTAAAAACAAAAAATCTCCACTATATTCGAGAACAGCACTCATTGCTTCATAGGTTTCCTTTTTAGTTGATCTAAACGGCTCAGTTATAGGGGTAAGATCGCAACACCCATCAACTATTGGCGGCTTGATTCTCCCTCCCACCTCCAACGTGATTGGAGATTTCTATCAGTCGGACTTTAATTCCATTAAAGCTTGAAAACTGTTTGGGATAAAAACCTTATCACCCGGATTTTTTGATATTAATTCCATTCCTTGAAGATATTTTTGAGACAACAATATTTGAGCTACGGAATCTTTATCCAGAGTTTCCATAAGCAGTTTTATGTAATCGCTTTCAGCCTCTGCAATCATACGAATTGCTTCTGCTTGCGCCTTTGCTTTTAACTTAATAGCATCCGCTTCACCCGTTGCCTCGGAAACGAGCGCCCTCTGGCGTCTTTCCGCTGACATTTGTTGCAACATCGCATCTGCTGTTTCTGACGAATAATCCAATTCCTGAACTTCGACCCTGCTCAGCGATATCCCCCAATTCCCTGTTGCTTCGGACAGAGCAGCAGAAATACTCTCGTTTATGTTCTGTCGCTCTTTAAGCAAATTATCGAGCGCCCGCCTGCCAATTTCAGATCGCAATGCATTTAGGGCTATATCACCCAGAGCACGGGGCATATTGTCAACCTCATAAACGGCTTTTTGTATGTCTATAATTCGATAGTAAATTGATGCGTTCGTTGAAACAGTCACATTATCTGAAGTTTGGCATTGACGCCGGGGCGTATCCAGTTGTTGCTCTGCCAACTCAATATACTCACCATCTCTATTGGCAAACGCTCCCCAATCACTAACATTCTTGATTTCTTCAATAAAAGGCAGTTTGAAGGCTATGCCTTCCCTTTGAACACGGTTGAATTTTCCAAGCCGTTCAATGACCAATGCCTGATTCTGGGGAATTGTATAGAGTAAACTCATTGCTTTCCTCTCAAAGTAATAATATTAGAATCGAAGTCTGAGATACGATAAGACTCGCCCTCTTTTACTTCTTCATCCGTTTCAAAGCGAAACACCTCCCCCTCAACTTTGGCAAAATAATTGCCATCAATATTAACTATCTCAGCAAATTTACCAATTAATGCATCCTGCCTAGCTGTGTATTTTTTTGGCGCAATAAATGAGTGTATTATTGGCTCCACAAAGCGCCGCCACACCATGTAGTATAAAATCATAAATAGAAAATAGATGGCGATATAGAGGGGGATGCTGTACTCCAAAGGAGCACCAATATAATCAACCGCAACATAGGTGAGCAGTCCAAGTGCTATCCAAGAAGCAATTTCTGACGCGATCACTATATCAATTAGAAAGAGGCTAATACTTGCTAATATTAGGTAATGTGTCATGCCACATTTATATAGGCTTTTATAATAGTATCCAAAATAGCCTACCCCTCTTACAGACTTTTACATCTACTACACTCGTACAGAGATTCTTATCAGGATTGGATGTCGTTAAGCCGCCAATAGGCTTTAGTAGCAATGAGACCCTTATTAATCCAAGCGTAGTAAAATGGCGTTTTTCCCGATTTGTCCCGCACAGTGCCATTTGCTCCCCGATCCAGCAACACATTTAGTACATCTGGTGTTTGGTTATATAGTGCTGCAATATGGAGAGGTGTTGATCTGGTCTTTTCAGTACGGGTGTCTATATCGGCTCCCCGTTCCAGCAACAGTTCCACCACTGCCGGTGTTTTGCTTTGTTCTGCTGCAACATGCAGGGGTGTGTAGCCATCTATAGCTCGTGAATTTATAGCGGCTCCCCGGCTTAGTAACAGTTCTACCACCATCGGTTCGGAACTATAGCCGGCGGCCCAGTGCAGAGGCGTTCCTCCATTTTTTTCATCACGGGCATCTATATCGGCCCCACGTTTGAGAGCGGCCTCTACTTCAGCAACACTGGCTGTCTGCCAAAACGACTTATCAAGCAATACATTAGCTTTTGCCTGAAGGGGAGAGTTGAAGGCAGACAATAGAAGAAGACACCCCAGAAAAATGTTCAATTTGTATATCATCTTTGATTTTCCTTCCATAGGTCAGGTCGCTCAATGAGTAATTTCATATATCCATATTGCCATTCAACCGAAATTCAAGCAAGGGAAGTCCTCACTCAGATATAGTGTTGAAATGGCAAAAATTTATTTGATGGGGATAAAACGCAGTGAGTAAGATAGATTTCCTAGTTGGTGGTGGGAGAAACCCTATTTCTGATTGAATTTAGTAGGAGCATCCCTCTGGGTCTTCCCGTGATTCTCCCCAATGAATTTGTTCCACTATAAATGTCATCAAAGATATTCCCAAACTGAACCAGAACCTATCATGAACTAAATTTCGAACCAGACCTGTTGATGGTGGCAACTCATTAGGTCTTACCAGAGGTATGATTATGCATTAAGAGTGAAAAAATTCGAATAAATTAATTGAGTAGCAAATATACCTTTGAAAAATAGGCACAGTTAGAAACACGATGCAGATTTCCCCAGCCCTTTTGATTACATTGTTGGATTTTCTTTATTTTAGGGCTTCAGGGGATCGTCACTATCATTGCCGATGCTTGAACCGTTCATAACAGCCATATTTATCACCAATTTCTAGGCCCCCGTGTCCCAAATGGGTGAGCGTCTCTAAGCCGATGATAGGTCATGGTGTTCTTATAGCGACCCAGTCGATAAGATAAGTCATGCGGTGTAAATCCGAATTCATCGCTGGTCCGCAACGCACCATTGGCTCCGTAATCCATTAGCATTTCTATCACAATCGGCAATTGGTCTAATACCACAGCAGCATGCAGTGGCGTATACCCCAGTTGCGGGTCGGGGACATTTATATAGGCCGCTGCCCCACGGTCCAGTAGCAATTTCACCACAGATGGTGCTTTGTTCCTCATGGCGGCTAACAGGACCGTTTCTCCTGCAGTACTACGGGCACTTATATCGGCACCGTGGTCCAACAACAATTGGACCACTGCTGGATTATTGTTATATGCTGCCGCCCAATGTAGGGGTGTTCCCCCACCTTCATAGATCGTATTGACATCAGTACCAGATTTGATGGCAGCTTCCACTTCCGCCACTGTTGCTATTTTCCAAAACTCTGCAGCCTCTGGGGTTTGAGCATCGAAAAAAGGTGTTTCTGGGGGTCTATACTGCACAGTGCTTTCTGCCTCAAGGTCTGTTTTTTCTTCCTGCTCTGTGCTTTCTGCCTCAGGGTCTGTTATTTTTTCCTCCACAATTGGTTGGTTGTTTACTACAGTAGTTGGGTTACTTACCACAGTAGTTGGGTCCTTTTTCCGATCTACTGCACAATCTTGATTGTGCGACTGAAGTCGCAAGTAAGGCTGGGTTCCCTTTAGAGCTTCGTTGGTCTGTGCATAGAAAAAAGGTGTTTGATCCGAATTATCCAGCGCCTGACATTCTGCTTCCCATGATAACAGCATCTCCACCACCGCTGGTGTTTTGCTATAGGCCGCAGCAAAATGTAGGGGTGTTAATCCATCCTCGGTGCGGGCCTCAATGTCTGAAGAATAGGCGAGCAACATTTCCACTACCGCTGGTGTTATGCTATAGGCTGCGGCAAAATGCAGGGGGGTAGATCCATCCTTTTTGCGAGCGTTAATGTCCGCACCACCTTTTATGGCTTTCCTTAAATCCGCCAAAGTCGCCGTTTCCCAAAATACTGGATCCAGCAACATTTTTCGCGCCTGCTCTTGCGCCTCTTTTCGCGCCAGCTGTTGTGCCTCTTTTCGCGCCTGCTCTTGCGCCTTTTTGCGCGCCTGCTCTTGCGCCTGAATTGTAGCGGCGTTAAGCCGCAGAAAGGCCTTTGTACCCTTTAGAGCCTTATTAGTCTGTGCATAGTCAGATGGTGTTTTTCCTGATTTGTCTTGAGCTACATCGTCAGCCCCATGCTCTAGTAACATATCCACTAAACCCGGAATTTGGCTCTTATCTGCCGCCAAATGCAGGGGTGTCTTTCCATCCATATCGCGGATATCAATATTGGTCCCACTGTCAAGTATCAGTTTTAACATTGACACAGTTTCAGTTGTAGACGAAGCCCAGAACCGCGGATTCAACAATACATTTCTCTTAACATTTCTTTCTGGGTGTATTTGCCGGCCTCCAACACAGTCTTTGTTCTGTGCCAAAAATTGTCGAGAGACTAGAGTGCCTTTCAGAACTTCATTGTCCTGAATAAGGTCAAATGGTGTTTTTCCCCCTTTGACTCGTGCCGTGCAATCGGCCCCCCAGTCAAGTAACAGTTTCACTACTGCTGGAGTTTTGCTATTTTGCGCCGCAACATGAATGGGCATCCAGTCATGTTCCGCGCGGGCATTTATATCGGCCCCCAAATATAATAACAATTCTACTACCTTCGGTGTTGGGCTAAAGCCAGCCGCCCAGTGCAGAGGTGTTCCTCCATTTTCAGCATCGCGGGCATCTATATCGTTCCCACTCTTGATAGCGGACGCTACCTCCGCAGCCGAGGCCGTATGCCAAAATGTTTTATCCAGCAATACATTTTCTTTCGCCTGAAGCGGAGAGTGCAGGAAAGACAAGACAAGCAGACACCACAGAACCGCTATAGGTACTCTAAAATGAAGTGATAGAAAAATATCCACTTTTGTTCTCAAGCCTCATTCTTTGGGTTGGCTTCTTCAAAGATGGCTTTTCTCGTCAAGCCATATAGAGGCACGGGTCTATAAGAGTATTACCACCGAGGAGCAAAAGTAGTAGTCTTTGGTCTCTGAACAGATTCAGGCAACTGCTCTGTGGGTAAAACCCGATTGCGATTATCGGCAACCTGCAATCGACACGTTTCACCAGCCTGCACAATCCTGTCTCCTTCCAGAAACTCCTGAGTAAAAGTAATCTCCTGACCTTCGTCAGTCAGTATTGAATACTCCAATCCCTTACGTGTTCCTCTAGACTTTCCAATAGCCTCACCAACAAGCGCACCTCCGAGAGCACCTGCTATCGCGCTTCCCGCTGATGCAATATCCTGACCCGAGCCGCTACCTACAGTTTTACCTGTGACATGTCCTAAAAGTCCTCCGGCAAGTCCCCCAAGTGCCTGACCTTGCTTCTCAGCGTCATCATCGCGGATGGAAATCTCACGCACTTCAAGTACACGGCATCGCTGAACCGCTTTGGCGACACCTACCTCACCTGACCTATAGAGGGATTCACCTATCTCAGGGCCACCGCCACAAGCAGAAACACTAAAGATCAACACGGTCATTAAAGAAAAAACTCTTAGGTTCAATGTCATTATTATTATACTCCAGCTCTCAGAAAAAACTTCTGAATAACTTATCTGCATATTATTGGAATATCAAACAATAAATATTTACATGTGCTGGTGGTAGTATCTTAGTTTGAGTATTTTATCTTTTCAGCCCTGTTCTTTTCTTCAAAGTTCCTTTCTGATGCGTCTGCCCGTTTCCCGCAGCCATGCGAAACGCCTTTACTGAACTGCCCCTATCAGCAGGTCAGGTTTGAAAGTGAGTGTATGGCCGGGTGCAGTGCTCCCCTTCTTTGGACCACCGGAGATTAGCATTTCCGGTTTCTTGCAGTGCTACCCTTCTTTGGACCACCGGAGATTAGCATTTCCGGTTTCTATCAGGGTGACGCGCCGGATGCGTCACCTGATACCACGAGTGTGATCGGGGGTTTATACAATCCGAGGTGCAGCTTGCAACGAGAAGGGTGAAAATTACAAGGTACTAGAAGACTGTACTAAAGCCATAGAGCTGTATGGTTCAGGAGAACTAGGAGCTGCAATGGCACATACGATTCGAGGTACGGTGTGGGCTAGAACAGACGAACATGACAAAGTAATTAAGGATTTTGATTCAGCTCTTGGGCTTAAGCTAGAAGGTAAAGTAACTATACATTAAAGCGCTGTAACTTTAACTCTCAAATCAACAGACAAGTTGGCTGAAAAAAATGAACTAATGGAAGCGCATCGTGATCAAGGAGAATTTGACACGTGGTTATCTAGGATTGAAAAGGGACAAAATATATTTGATAAAATTAATAAATATGTGCATCTCTTCATAGATTATTTTCCATAAGTGACTCCAGT
This sequence comes from Parvularculales bacterium, assembly GCA_036881865.1. Classification (NCBI taxonomy): domain Bacteria; kingdom Pseudomonadati; phylum Pseudomonadota; class Alphaproteobacteria; order Parvularculales; species Parvularculales bacterium. The sequence goes on from JBAJNM010000054.1 coordinate 10,402, forward strand.
CTTGTTTATGATGAAATTCTAGAACGTCTTACTAAAGAAAATAGAAGACATTGCATCAGGTTGAGGTATTTCCAACAGCTTTAGGGTAATATATATATAATATATTTGACTTCAAAATATCTTATAATTTAAAATTAGACTAATGAGATAATAATTTTTAGGATTAGTTCCATGAGTGATGATGATTCAAATAAACCATTGACCAAAGAAGACCTTCAAGGCATAATTTTCAAATGGGTAGTTGTTTTAGGAATAATTCTCGTTGCACTATATTTTATTTTTTCGCCATTCCAACAGTGCATAAGACAAGTAGGTATTAAAAATTATATGGAAAGTCCGGGTCAATACGTGTGCCGCTGGGCATCATGGTAGGTGTGAGTTGTCCCCATCAACACGTCCAGTTTGAAAGTTAGTATATGACCTTTCTAGGTAAGCTAGGATCACATATTCCCTGACACTCAAGGTGGACCAGTTAAATCGGAGGATCACGTTGGCAGCCGTTCAACCAGATGGTGGATGACCAAGGCCGTATCCGCGGCGATGTCCTGCTTTTGATCATCAGGCATGAGATCATCCATATCAGCTTTGAATGCTACATTATCGACTCTTGAACGAAGCCGGGCTTCAAAATCTTCACGGGAGAGTGGCTCCGCACCCCTATTCTCTCTAAGTTTGTTCAACGCTTCGATTACCCACTCCGGGTCAGCTATTCCTTCCCGGATAGCATGTCCAATGTCAAAGAGGTCACGACCCCGGCTCCGCTCGTAGAGAGCGTTCATTTTTCTGCCGATGAGTTCATGAACGTTTGGTATCGGCACGATCGCATTGCCGGAATGCCATGATGATGACATTTCATAAGGCTTCTTCTCCAGACCGAATACATGATCATGGTCCCGTGTGTTGATTTCTATTTTGAGTTGGACGGGTTTTTTCGGATTTTCCTGCGACGGCAACCGGTAGTAGAGTTTGTAAATATAGCTTTTGCTCTTGCCGCGCTCCTGCCCCTCCCGTACAGGCTTGTTAAGCCAGGGGTCAAGACCGAAGCGTATAGCGTCAATGGTCGGGGCGAGGTCTTTGTCCCTGACCTGAATGAGGTCAATATCTTCGGAGAAGCGGGAGGGCTTATCCATGTGGATCTTGTTGAGCGCTGTCCCTCCGATAAAGTAGATTCGGTCCTGAATCTCCGGGTGGGAAAAAATATCCGCGACCGCACGGGAGACGACCATGTCCTGTTCTACCTGCCGAGGATCAGTCCATGGTGTCTTTTCCGCCCACTCCTCTATTTGCTCGGGGCGTATCATGTCAGGATGGCTCATAGATCAGGGTCCAGTTCATGGTTGATGTCGAGCTTCCAGCCATCATCGACAATCCGCTGCAGGGGCATTCCCGGCTGCAGGGGAGTCACCGTCTTCGCTTGCGATTTTACATAATCCTTGAGTGGTACCGCTCTTTCGCCATGGCCCGTGTACTCCATCACATGGCCGAGACGCTGCGCCCAGGTAACGGGTGCAGTCGCTGCCGCCTTTACTAGAAGGTCTGGGTCTATCCGCTCTCCCATTTCCGTGATGATGGTGGCCACATTATCGATACCGGCGGCGCGGTGTGCGTAACCGACAAGGTCAATGGCGGTTGCCTCCGGTGTTGAGGTGACGATCGGGAGCGGGGCACGCGTCAGGCTGATGTTCTCTGTCGGGATATGATCCAGCTGCTTGCGGACAACAAAACGCACCCTGATACGGCCGCACCGGAGCATGCGCCGCGGACGTTCCACCATCACCTGGAATACCATTGGTATCTGATGGGATGCGCCATGAAAATCAGATGCGGTCATCAATCCGGCATAGTAGTTGAGGCCGAGATGCTCCATCAGCGCAGGAATAAATTCTGTGGCCGGAAGGCAGCCCCATATTCTTGTGTAGCGCTCTTTCAGGATGACGTAGAAGTTATGAGCCGGGTGCGCGATCAGCTTCTCCTTGCCGAGCCGGTAGAGCGCATGACGGATCGCTTCCGGGCTTGCGCTCAGAGCGTCGCGGGCTTCTGCGGTCGTGAAATGACACCGTCCGGACCGGCTGAGATCATCGATATAGTCGCGGGCATAGGACATGGGCATCGTCATACGCTCTTCTGCTACATTATGCAAATGGCTTTATTGTGAGGCCATTAATGTGAAAACGGCAGTTTTACTTATTGAAAAGGGGTGACCTACCCCCCACCAGCCTGCACTTTGGGCGCTCCTGGCGCAACGTCGGCGGTCGGTAAAGGGGTTTTAGTACCCTTTTTCTTGATATTCAGATAACGGCAGAGCAAAAGAGCCGTATAGGGGATGTCGGAATTGGCCTCTTTATCATCTTTCTGTCCGGATGAGCGTGAGAGCCTTGCATGCATCCTAATGCGTACGAAAATTGAGACCAAACCGAAACTTCAATGTGTTCAATTGCATCCTGAACTGGCTCCATTTAACTGGTTCAGTTTGAAAGTTAGTTTATGACCGTTACTTGATTAGTGTGGGGTACATCTTCACTAACATTCAGGGGGACCAGTTAAATGGGGAAGGGTCAATTCGGTATTGATTAGAACCTCCGATGGTTTGTTTATGGTACTATTGATTGATGGCTGAAATTACATCTGAAGAGCAAAACTCAATTACTGACCTGCATAATGTAGGTTTCGAGTCTGGACTGCTCTTCCTGCGCTGGAGCGATGCGGGTAATGACCTGCCAGTGTCTTCACGGTACTTGCTACCTAAAAAGACCAGCTCTGAGCCACCTCCCCGCGCGGCGGGTCCTTGGCTTACGTCAGAACACTTTCATTATTTCTGCCGATGGCCACTCTTTCCGGTTTTCCGGAACAAAGCCATGATCTTTCAGGATTGCGCGTTCCTTCCGTTTAAGCCCCCCGGCGTTTCAAAAGAAAAGTTGAAGAAGCTGTTTGACGAGATCATTCACCATATAAACTCCGGTAGCATCTGATGGCGTATATGCTTGTACGAATAGGGCGCATAGACGGGACAATTAGCTCAAGGCTTGATCTTGGAAATACATTTGTGACAAAGGGAGAGGCAAACGTTTATGCGGCCACTTTGCCACAGAAATCATTGAGCGAGACCTTTAAGTATATGGTTTATAGGAAGCTTAATTGAAAGGAGTTAGATAATGTTAAGGGAAACTGTTTGAGGAGATCCTTCACAATATAACCTCCAGACCTGACGGAGCTCTTTGAGTAATAACGACAATATGGCCAAGCCCAAAACATTAGGCTTGCCGTTTTATATTTTGAGTTGGGATAAGGGTTCCCAAGAGATCAAGCTCAACCCCCTACCCTAGCCCCTATATATCGCTTATCCCGGATATTTGTGATGCAGCATCTCAAGAGATTTGTCAGGAATACGGCAAAACAAAACCGAAAAAACTGCTAGTATTGAACTCTAATATTTTTTCTCTATATAAAGTGTGCCCTGTTTAGGGTGAAGCAGATTAGTTATTGAAAGATTTTGAGGGTAGATAGATTGTGAAAAGAAATAACCCGCTAAAGCGTATGGGCCGCTATTTTAGGTCAAGAAAAATCGGTATATCCCGCCCTATGCGCGGAGGGTGGATACGGCTGGGGGATGAACGGAACCTACTTAGCGAGGAGGCAATATTAAAGATGAGAGAGACAAAACAGTCCGATACCCCTGCCCTCGTTTCTGATAAGAAAAATGGAAATAAAGAGAATTAAACCCCATGAATATGGCATGAGGCCTTACCCTTTCATAATAATTAGTGTCATAAAAATCGTTTTTTCCGCCCCTTGAAATTTCCACCTTAGCATCCCACATCAACATAATGAGGCAGGTGCCTTACGGGCCTCCCTTAAACATAGTGATTGATGAAACATTGCTTCAAAGGAGAATGATATGAGCTATTTTGATTTTACACCTCTTTACAGGTCTACAGTCGGCTTTGACCGCCTTGCGCCTTTTTTTGATACTCTGACCAAAGGTGGCGATAATGCCGGGTATCCGCCCTATAACATTGAGCGGACCGGTGAGAATGACTATCGCATCACCATGGCGGTTGCCGGTTTTGAGGA
>JBAJNM010000055.1 GCA_036881865.1 Parvularculales bacterium
GCTGATCAGAGCCGGATACGATCTGCTCGATCTTGTTACATTTTTCACCGCCGGGCCCAAGGAGGCCCGCGCCTGGACCTGCCGCAACGGATCCACGGCACCCGAGGCGGCCGGGGTCATCCACACCGATTTCCAGCGCGGCTTCATCCGCGCTGAGACCATCACCTATGATGATTATGTGGCTTGTAACGGGGAGGCCGGCGCAAAAGATGCCGGCAAGCTGCGCGTTGAAGGCGCCGACTATCTGGTCAGGGACGGCGACGTCTTTCATTTCCGCTTCAGCGTCTAGCCCAATGTCCGGACTTAGCGGATCGCGTTCTGGCTGCGGACCGCCTTTTTCTGTCGCCGCATCCTGGTGATCGCCTTGGCCTTGCCCTGGGTTAAGCAATCGGGGCAGACGCACTTTCCGGCCAGATCAAAACTCTCACGCATATTTGGCAGATTATGACACCAGCATGTGCCTTCGGCTGATGTGCCGCAGTTGAACTCGGTGCCGCATTCTTCACAGATCAGTTTTTGCATCGCTTCACACTCCACTCTGTCCCCCAAGGGTGACACTCAGGATTGAATTTACACCCTTTTAGGGATTATTCCTGCGATTTTTTAATTCCTATTTTATTCATATACCCCTTTTCTTCATGCCCTTGAGGAAAGCAGTCAAAAATTAAGTTCTATTAAGTCCATGCTTCTGAACAAAACCGTGAAGCGTCCTCATGAGCAATCTGAACATAACAGGGCCTGTATCTAAATTCAATTCTTTCCAATGCATTCTCATAGGCCATGCCCCAATATAATTGCTGAAGCCTCCTGCTGGCATTTTGTCTTGATTAGGAAATAAACGATCATAAGTTGTGAAGCTCAGGTTCGGGTGGTGGTCCATTGTCTCGATTAACAGGCACTAACTCTCTACTTAGCGACATCATTCATCTGTAATCCAAACAAACGGACAAGCGGAAGGGCTGCGATTTCTCTCCCTATTATTGCCTATTTTATATTTGACGCAACAAGCATAGTTAAGCAGACTTGCGGGTAAATAAAATTTCGATAGTCACAAAGGGAACCCGATTTAATGAATTTTGTGATTAACCACATGACGGCACCGGATTTGAATTGGAAGCAGATCATTTCAATGGCTAAAAGCAGCGGGTGCATTGGCGTTGAATTACGCAACGATCTGCCCAGACAGCTCTTTGATGGTGACGAGCCGTCACAGGTCCTGGCGGCGGCGGCAAAAAGCAACATGAGAATTGTCGGTCTTTCTCAGGTTTACCCCTTCAACGCCTACAGTAGCGAGATTGAAGACAAGGTTAAAAAATTAATAAATTCAGCACTGGAATGCGGTGCTGAAACAATATGCCTGATCCCTTTGAATGACGGAACCTGTCAAGGTAATGCTGAACGACAGGCTAATCTAAGGGGCGCTTTATGGGAAATATTAACCTTACTCGACGGGACTGGATTGATAGCCTTGATTGAGCCCCTCGGGTTTTTACAATCATCTTTGCGGACCAAAGAAGAAGCCGTAAGTGCCATAAAAGATGTGGGCGGGCAGAAAATTTTTAAGATCGTCCATGACACATTTCATCATTACTTGTCCGGGGATGAGTTGTATTTTCCGGAATATACAGGAATTGTACACATTTCCGGTGTAACAACGGCAGATTTATCTGTGCATGAGATGGAAGACAGGCATCGGGTTTTGGTTGACCATCGGGATCGTATTGGTAATATTACACAACTGAGAACGCTTTTGGATATGGGTTACGATGGGTTGATTTCATTGGAGTGTTTTGCGCCTGAAGTTCACGCCTCTGTGGATATACAGAGGGATGTCCAGCGGACGTTTGAATTCATTCGCAGCTCATTGTCGGACTCATCTGAAATGCGTGATCATAGCAACAGCCTGAACCCAGGCTCTATTCCGGATAAAACTTTGGTGGCCGGACACCAACAACTAAAATGTGGGAGGAACACATGAAAAAAACTATATTAGCAGCGGCTACAGCATCACTGATAGCAACGTCAGCAATGGCAGAAACTGTCGGTGTAACGATGGCCCTTTTTGATGATAATTTCCTGACCGTGCTCAGGAATGGCATACAGGAATTTGCCGATGACACCAATGGTGTCGACGTGCAAATAGAAGATGCCCAAAATGATGTTGCGCGTCAGCTTGACCAGATCAACAACTTTATTGCTTCCGGCGTTGACGCTATCATCGTAAATCCCGTTGATACATCGGCAACGCAAGCGATGACACAGGCAGCGGAAGCAGGCGGCGTTCCGCTTGTCTATGTTAACCGCGAGCCGATCAATGTTGACGTGCTGCCGGACAATCAGGCGTTTGTTGCATCAAACGAGATTGAATCGGGTACGCTTGAAGCTTTTGAGGTTTGCAAAATCCTGCGGGCTCAAGGCAAAGCCGGTGGCGCACGCGCTTATTTGCTGATGGGCGAGTTGTCCAACCAGGCAGCAGTGCAGCGCACCAAGGACGTTGATGATGTCATTGGAATGGATATGTGTAACTTTATTGAAATCGTTGACCGCCAGACTGCTAATTGGTCTCGTGAGCAGGCCAATAGCCTTATGACAAATTGGCTGTCGTCAGGTGAGGAGTTTGATGCCGTAATCGCCAACAATGATGAAATGGCTATTGGGGCTATTCAGGCAATGAAATCTTCCGGACTCGACATGGATGTCATTGTCGTCGGAGGTGTTGATGCCACTCAGGATGCGCTTGCAGCCATGCAGGCCGGCGATCTGGATGTTACCGTATTTCAGGATGCATCAGGCCAGGGCGTAGGTTCAATGAAAACTGCACTGAAACTTGCAAATGGCGAGGATGTTGATCAGAAAGTTTACATTCCGTTCAAACTTGTCACACCTGACAACATCAGTGACTATTTATCTCGCAACTAAGAGGTAGAACTATATTTTGGGGCGGCGAGTTACCTTGCCGCTCCATGTATTTACAGAATGAGAAAGATGAAATGAGCGATAATACCAAACATGGGGTTGGCGGTCTTAAGTATGATAAGTCGAAGAGGGCTTGGCCGAACGAACTCAATGTTTTTTTTGCATTAGTCCTTATTGTTCTTGCCTTTGAGGCTTTGGGCCAGATTCTCCCTTATATGAATGGCCAGTCCATGCTTTTTGATTTCAATGAAGCACGTGATGGCACAATTCTCAATATAGCTCGAATCAAAATCATTATTTTGCAGGTGTCAATCATAGGCATTATTGCCCTCGGCGTTACTCAGGTGATCATATCCGGTGGAATTGACTTATCTTCGGGGCCCTTAGTCGGGGCAACGGCATTGATTGTCATGTCGTTTGCCCAGACTGAACTTGTTAACGGACAATTAAATCCCAAGGCCGTGTTTGACACATGGGCGTTTGATCTTCCTGTCATAATACCATTAATTGTAGGTTTGATGTTTGGAGCATTAATAGGCATCATAAACGGCTCATTTATTGCATTCACGGGAATACCTCCGTTCATCGCGACATTGGGGATGTATCTGATATGCAGGGGTATCTCGCAATGGTGGACAAAGGGTCGGCCCGTTTCATTTCCAACTGAAGATTTTGCCTGGATTGGCTCCGGTATGAATCCCGTGATCTGGTTCATAGCCCTTGCCGTTATATTACAGCTCATCATGAAATTTACAGCTTATGGCAAACATACCTACGCCATCGGCTCGAATGAAGACGCAGCACGCATGTCCGGAATTAGCGTGAAAGGACATAAAGTTCTTGTCTATACGATAGCCTCGATGCTGGGGGCATTTGCTGCAATCGTTCTCAGTTCAAAAAATCTAACGGCACAAGCCGGTATGGGACAGTTTTATGAGCTCTATGCGATTGCAATGGCGGTTATCGGCGGAGTGTCTTTGCGAGGGGGCCGTGGTTCCATCATAGGCACTGTATTGGGGGCGATGGTATTCGGCGTTATCCAATCGGGTTTCACATATATCAAACTTGACGCCTTCTACCAGCTCATGGCTATGGGTTCGATAATTATCGGCGCTGTTGTTCTCGATCAGTGGCGACAGCAACAGGCCGCATTGAAGTCTTAGGGAGTTACTATGGATGACATCATCTTAGAAACCAAAGACTTAACCAAGTATTATGGCGGGGTTCACGCCCTTGAGGGTGCCGATTTTATCCTGAAAAAAGGTGAGCATGTTGCCATCATGGGAGACAATGGTGCAGGCAAATCCACATTCGTTCGCCAGATAACAGGCGTTGAGCAACCCACTCGGGGTGAGATTATATTCGATGGAAAAACCGTGAATTTTCCAGGCCCCCTGCATGCTAGGGAAGCCGGGATAGAAACTGTGTATCAGACCCTGGCATTGGCCGATGATTTGGATGTCCCTGACAATTTGTTTTTGGGGCGCGAAAAAACAAAACTGGACTGGCTGGGACCGTTTCGAATTTTGGACTATAAAGCCATGCGGGATGCGACCATAGCCGGTCTTAAACGAACAGCCGTAAAAATCCCAAATATTCGGAACACGATTCGGTATATGTCCGGTGGACAGCGACAGTGCGTTGCCATTGCAAGAACGGCGACATTTCACTCTAAACTGACAATTATGGACGAACCGACAGCTGCTTTGGGTGTACAGGAAACCACGCAGGTCGAGAAAATAATTCGAAAATTAAAAAAACAGGGTGAACCCCTTATTTTGATCAGCCATAACATGCGTCAAGTGTTCGATTTGGTGGACCGCATTGTTGTGTTCCGTCGTGGCCGGATTATAGCCAATCTGAATAAAGATGAAACCGATGGACAGGATGTTGTAGCCTATATAACCGGTGCGAAAACTCAGGCCGAATACAAGGACCTATAAATTAACATCCACAAACACTGCTGTTATCACCGTCGATTGATAACAAGACTATTTGAGCGTTAACATCCCTTCAATCTGGTTAATTGGCATCCCCTGTCTGGAAAAGACCTGCTTTCTTCAACTGCTCCACCTCTGATGTTAGTATCGGAACGTACCCGACAAGCAGCCTCAAATTCAAATCATGGGGCATGTGTTAAATGTATCATTACAGACGGCTAACAACGGCGGTTTTTCAGAATAATTAAAAAGTCACACCCCCACCGTTACCCCCAGATCAATTTCGTCCACTCAATTTTAACATATAGTTGGTAAACTTGTCAGATACGCACTGTTAGGCTTAGGATCCCGTGACTATCAGAATAGCGCAACTTTTCTCATCAGGAGATGATAGCGAGTGCGGGCGGTCAGCAAAATACCTAACCATGTCTCCAACACGTGCTACTTCGGTGACACCATCTGTTATGATGGTGATTGTGCCAGTGATCACTGTCAGGTTTTCCAGACACCCGTGGCGGTGTGGCTTACTTTCTAGCACACCACCCTCTTCAAAATTTAGTTCATATATCTCCGTCTCGCCAACGGATTCCGGCGCACTCAGAATTCTGATGCTACATTTGTGACCTAATGCTTGGATCACAGGAGCCTGCGCCGAACGGATGACCTCGACAATCGGTCCATCGCTTGCTGAGGTGCTGTCCAGCAAGCCGGCAAAATCAAGGTTCAGAGATTTTGTCAGATTCCATAGAGTAGCTACTGTCGGACTGCTTTCGTTGCGTTCAATGGCTGACAACATTGAGCGGGATACACCGGACAGTTTTGAAAGTGCCTCAAGGCTGAGGGAGCGTTCCTTACGCGCATCCCGCAGGCATTTGGCAAGGCGTCGTGAAATCTCGTTGCTCATGGGTTCAGCCTTACTCACAGATTAGTCCAGTCCAGAATGACTTTACCTCCGTCACCCCGCTTCATGTCGTCGAATCCTTGCTGGAAATCCGCCGCATTGTAACGGCCCGTGATGACTTTAGAGACGTCCAAACCATTTTGCAGCATGGCGATCATTTTATACCAGGTCTCAAATATCTCGCGGCCGTAAATACCTTTTATGGTAATGGCCTTAAAGACAATCTCTGACCAGTCAACCTGTGATTTGCTGGCGGGGATGCCGAGCATCGCTATCCTCCCTCCCATCACCAATGCGTCAACCATCTGGTCAAAGGCAGCCGGATTGCCTGACATCTCAAGACCGATGTCAAATCCTTCTATCATGCCCAGTTTTTCACGTACCTCGGTCAGCGATGCACTGCCCACATTCACACTCACCACATCGGTGACTTCGGTGGCAAGGCTGAGACGGGCATCACTGACATCGGTGATGACAATATTGCGTGCCCCGACATGCTGGGCAACGGCCGCAGCCATGATGCCAATGGGGCCGGCCCCCGTGATGAGGACGTCTTCGCCGACCAGATTGAAGCTCAAGGCGGCATGAACCGCATTACCGAGCGGATCCAGTATCGCCCCGACATCATCTGATATCTCATCGGGCAAAGGGACCGCATTGAACGCAGGAAGGCGAAGATATTGCGCAAAAGCACCATCTTCATTAACGCCAATGCCTCTTGTATTCGGGTCTAGATGAAATTTTCCCGCCCGGGACTGGCGCGAGTCCTTGCTGATCAGGTGACCCTCGCCGCTGACCCTCTGGCCGACGGAAAGATCTTTAACAGCCTCCCCAACCAAGACAATCTCACCGGCAAACTCATGGCCCGTGATCAGATCGAGCGGGATGGTCCTAGCCGCCCATTCATCCCAGTTCCAGATATGCATGTCGGTCCCGCAAATCCCCGTCTTGTTGATCTTAACAAGAATATCCTCGGGGCCGATTTCAGGGATGTTTCGGTCAGCCATCCACAACCCCTCGCGGGTTTCTGATTTCACCAGGGCCTTCATCAGGCTATTTGGCCGGGGCATTGGATTGCTCATGACAATGCTCCTGCCTCACGGCCCGCCTCTGCAAAGGCGGCCAGTGCGGTGTCCAGTTCCTCACGGGTCAGTGCCGCACTCATCTGGGTACGTATACGCGCTGTCCCCCTGGGAACAACAGGATGGAAAAACCCCGCAACATACACGCCCTTGTCGTTCAGTAACCCGGCCATTCTCTGCGAGAGTTTTGCATCACCCAGCATGACAGGAATGATCGGATGCTCACCGTCATTCAGTTTGAAACCCAACTCCTGCAGGCCGCAACGCCAGTAGTAAGCATTGTCAAACAGAAGGCGGCGCAAATCATCACCTTCCTCGGCCAGACGCAACGCTTCAAGCGAGGCTGCACAGACGCCCGGCGGCAGAGCGTTTGAGAAGAGATAGGGTCGGCTTCGCTGGCGCAGCAGGTCAATAATGACCTTCGGTCCTGCTATAAACCCGCCAATCGCACCGCCCAGAGCCTTCCCCAGCGTGCCGGTCACAATATCCACCTTGTCACTCAAGCCGAAATGAGCCCCGGTGCCCCGCCCCCCAGGCCCCATGAAACCCGTTGAGTGGCAGTCATCAACCATGACAATCGCTTCATAAACTTCCGCCAGTCGGGTCACTTCCGGCAAATTGGCAAGCGTACCGTCCATCGAAAACACCCCGTCTGTCGCAATTATGATGAAACGCGCCCCATCCTTCCTCGCCTGCTGCAATTGCACCTCAAGGTCAGCCATGTCACTGTTTCTGTATCGGTAGCGCTTCGCCTTGCAGAGTCGAATACCGTCAATGATAGAGGCATGGTTGAGGCTGTCGGAGATAATGGCATCTTCCGGAGCCAGAAGGGGCTCGAACAACCCGCCATTGGCATCAAAACAAGCGGCATACAAGATCGCGTCATCCTTCTCAAGATAGCTGGCAAGACGCTTCTCGAGCTTGTGGTGCAAATCCTGTGTGCCGCAGATAAAGCGCACGCTGGCCATCCCGTAACCATAGGTGTCCATCCCCTGCTTGGCCGCAGCTATAAGGTCGGGATGATTGGCGAGACCAAGATAATTGTTTGAGCAAAGGTTTAACTGGGGCTTCCCGTCCGGTGAACCTGCCGCAACCGTGATTTTTCCCGATTGCGGAGATGTGATTGCCCGCTCGTTTTTATAAAGCCCGTCGCTTTTGATCTCATCCAGCATTCTGGAGATATGCGTAAGAAAAGCCTGTTTCATTGCTAAAAACTCCAAAAGAGTAATCCATAAAAGTCTTGTATATTGGAATATATCCTATATAAAGGAACTTATACTTGTACAAGGATTTTTCGCAACAATTAATTTCTAATGGAGCCATACGATAAATCAGCTCAATCTCTAAGATATTCACGGGTTTTTTGGAAAATGGAGCGCCACGATGACACAATCCACGATGTGGTCAATAATCGAAGCAATAGGTAATACACCGCTTGTTCGTCTTGATAGACTGACAAATTACTATGGTTGCGACGGCACCATACTGGCGAAACTTGATCACCTCAATCCGGGATTTTCAAAGAAAGACCGCGCTGCTCTTGGGGTTATAGAAGCGGCAGAAAAGGACGAAACCTTAAAGCCCGGGCAAACTGTTGTCGAACTGACGAGCGGTAATATGGGAACGGGGCTTGCCATCGTCTGTAGTATCAAGGGATATCCCTTTGTTGCAGTAATGTCGAAAGGAAATTCACCCGAACGAGCACGTATGATGTCTGCACTTGGTGCTGAGGTCGTGCTTGTTGATCAATTACCGGGTAGCCGCATTGGAGAGGTATCGGGCGCAGATTTGGCTGAAGTCGATCATATCGCCACCAAAATAACTGAAGAGCGTGATGCGTTTCGAGCTGACCAGTTTCATCATCCAGGAAATCCCGGGGCGCATGAACAAACAACAGGCCCGGAAATATGGAGGCAATCCGGCGGTAAAATTGACGCTTTCTGTGATTTTGTCGGCTCGGGCGGTACATTGGCAGGCACATCCAATTATCTGCGGGGCAAAAACCCTCAGGTAAAATGTTACCCAATTGAACCAGCGGGAGCTGCTGTGATCGCGGGTAAAAATGCTGTAGATTCAAATCATCCGATTCAGGGTGGCGGCTATGCCATGGCTGATTTGGCTTACCTGAGAGGAATGCACTGGGACGGTTTTCTTGAGATTGACGGTAAAACAGCACGCCGCACTGCGCGCGATCTAGCAAGATATGAAGGAATTTTTTCAGGCTTTTCTGCAGGCGCGAATGTTGCCGGTGCAGTTGAGCTTTTAAGGGGTGTCCATGAAGGTCAAACTATTGCCGTCGTTATTTGTGATTCTGGATTAAAATATCTATCCACTGATCTTTTTGATATGGAGAATTAAGTTATAGCGGTCAGTAAGAATCTAACTTGTTTCAGACACCAATGAAACTCTTGGGGCATGTGTTTAATGTATTGTTGCAGACGGCTATTAACGGCGGTTTTTCAGAATTACTCAAAATTCACACCCCCATCGTTACCCCCAGATCAATTTCGTCCACTCAATCATACTATTCATTTTACAGAATCGAGAGTGGTTAGTGAGGCAGGATTCGAATTGATGTCCGCATTTGTCTGTAGCGGGGCGCAGTATAGAATCTTTAACCGAAATTCTCTACTGCCCGTAAAATGGCTAAATTCAAAGTTTAGTATATCTTTGTATTTTCCTTGATATCAGTAAAAGTTAAATCAATTAGAACCAATAATAGAGCATGCGGGTTAGATATCCGGCAGATCTACAATCGTGACATTAAACTCAAAAGTCGATAAACCATCCAGAATGGTGAATTCATAAACATTATTTCCGTCACGATCAATAGGAGATTCAAAATCGGGTGTTGATACGAACTCAAGCTCCAATCCTCTGCAACAACTACATGAGCAACCTTGTGTATGTTTAATCACGACATCTTCACTGTCATCGCCTTCAATAACAGGATTAGTCAACCCATACTGGTCAAGATTGGCGATCAGGCTTTCCCCCTCATCAATTTCAAGAATTATTTCTACTTTGGATTGCAGGGATGTTTGGACCTCGCCAGAACTTCTTGAAGGTGTTAGAGACGCTTGCCCATTGATTAAAGATTCAACGCCTTCAAAATCAGTTCCGGGTGCCCCATATAAAAACTGAAGAACCTCTATATCGACCTGCTGCAAAGCATTCACATCATAGTTGGAGGCCATAACTGATAGAGGAATTGCATCATTGTACAGCCCATCCGACAAACCAGGCCAATAAAGTAGCGGGTCCGGTGTGAGTGAATCTACTAGGAGTGAAGCTACTGGCAACGAATAACCCTGAGTATCCTGCGGGTGCGAGAGCCCCAATGCATGCCCAAGTTCATGGACGACAACTCTTTGAAAACTAGCATATGTTCCATCATGTCCTAAGGGGTCTATCTGGATGTCTGCTCCATCAGCAATATGAGTCGCTACATTTAAGATGTCAGAAAACAGCCAATCAACGTGTGGAACGTTCTTCTCTCCGATTGCAACTTCGACAAACTTGATATTGACATTCTTCTCAAAAGATTTGAGACCCTCTTCCAGAATGTTATATCTGTCATTCACTTTTTCCTGATCGGTAGATATGGTTTTGACTAATTCAATTCTCTCATCTTCGGTACTGAATATAAGTCTAATCTTTTCCTGATCGCTTGCATCACGATAATAATCTGAAGCATAGATTTCAAAGTCCGCCCTCGCTACTTCAGAGATCGAATAGGTCATTATCAGCGGACCGGTTTTGGGCATTTTCCATGCGTAACCGGTAATCAAATGCTGGCCGAGTTCGGAAGGCATATGTTCATCAGGAATATCCCGGGGTTCGAATAAAACTGTCGGTTCATAGTCATCACCGGAGTCCTCACCTAAGCCAAGGTCGTTGACTATGATTTCAGTCGTCATGCGCTCTGTATGGCCATCCACCGTACGCGACAACTCAATCCCGTAACGGTTATTACCATCACCATCACGCGGGGTTTCATAATCAGGGATGACTTTCCATCTGATCTCACCTCCCGAATTGATGGAAAAGAATGCATTATCACCATAGCCTTCTGTCAATTGATATCCCCTAAACCCTTCAGGGCGAATCTCCAGAGGCTTATACAACGGATGGTTTTCATAGATTTCGAGACTGAAATCAGAGGGGTTTGAAGAAACGGCTCCAGTTTGCAGCAATACCGTCATGGACGTTGTCGTTGGCAGGTTTGTAACGGTTTCGGCAGGCAGTTCGACCCTTATAATTTCTGCGTCAGGTTTTAAAAAAAGACCATTATCTTCATAATCTTCATCATAAGCAATTCGGACCCCGATTGTCGTCCCCACATCTGTGGATCTGATGGTGTAGGTCTCGTCCTTGCCCGTAAATTGACTGGGAATATCATGGTCAGGCCCCTGTATTTCTCGCCCCTGAACATCGCTGAGATCTATCAGCGCTGCGTCGGCATAGTACCACTGATAGTTGTATTCCGGATAGCTGGATTCCGTATTGATGCGATCAGGGTCGGGGAAGATCTGGGTGGCGGTCAACACATCACCGGGTTGTGGATTATTTGGATCACCGCTTGAGATGATGGTAAATTCGGCGGAGCCGTCGTTGACTGTTATCTCAAGCGTAGCCTTGTCAGACCAGTCCACGCCATCGAAAACAAAATAGTCAAGTTCAATCGCGCCCAGATCGTTCGATGAATGCTGTATGGAAAGCCGGTGCAGATTTTCATAGGAAACATAATAATGCACTCCCGCTGTGTCAGGCGGGGCGCTTGTCCCGGTCGGTCGGGTCCCCTGATCCGAATTCAGGGCTCTGCCATCAAACAAAAGGGGAACGGTGCCGTCAGTGGCTCCCGTTCTGTCAAAGTCTGCCGCTGGCTTGACATAAATCCCTTTGAAACCTGAAGTCACATCACTTTCTGAATTTCCGTTCGGGTCATTGAAGCCGAAGAGCGCTTCAAGATTGCGATTGTTTAAACTGAAAGCCCCATCCGTATTTTTCGAGGCGACAGGTGTAGAAACCGCATAGGGCTTCCCGCCTAGAATATCACGCCCAGCCGCCTCACGAGCTGTGATCCGTAACTCCAGCTCGTCTTTATCCCCATGGGCGGTTCCCGTAAATATCGCTTCAAGGATGTCAATACGCTCTTGTGGTGTGTCCAGATGAGCGAACGGGTCGCCCTTGTCGATTTCCGACAGTCCCAGAGAAGCACGCATGATGAGCCACGCCTTGTAACTGGACATCTTTTGGGGGTCTGATTGTAACGGCAACGAACGCTGCGGATTTGCCTGGATTTGATAGTTTTCAATATTCAGTATATCTAAAGGTGTTATTAGATCGGTTAGGCCAAAGAGTTCGTTCAGGACAATTTGCTCGCGACCGTCCCCAGCAGCAGAAACAACCAGGTTCGTAATCGGTGTGACGATGTCACTCCCACCAAGTGAGAAATATTCCCCTGTCAATACTTCACCTGTTGCGGTGTCAATCGCGCCGTTAACGTCAGCAACAAAGGCCAGCCCCTTATATTGCCCCGGAGCTTCCACTTCACCATTTTCATCGGTCTCATACTTTGGCCGTCCATCTTCCCTTTGATCTGCGCGCTCCCGGGCGGACACCCATCCCCTTCCGTCAAGATCAAAATATACAGCCGCACCCTTGACCGGTCCATCAACAACCCTGGCAATATAAGGTTCAATAACGGGGGGGTCGGGATCAGGATCAGGAACAGGAGGGGGGCGGTCAGGAACAGGAAGGCCACTAACCGTGACACCGCCGCCGCCGCCGCCACCACCGCAAGAAGCCAACACAATCCCCGAGATCGTCCAAACCATTGCGGTGGTAGATCCCGCCACGGGGAAATGCCTAGACGTTACGTGATTTGTCGAAGTTTTTAGTGTGCATTTTTGTTTGTTTTGCATGCGTCAACCGTTTATTTCTATTTATAGATTATACTCAAATTGGAAATTGTTGGAATATTATTGTTAAAATGAATTACCCCAAATCATACCCTAGACTAATACAGGCTTCAATGAAAAGCATGGGGCAGGATTCGAATTAACGTCCATAATATGGCATTTCGTATCCATTAAGGATCATCAACTAAGTAATTCAACATAGACTCTAGCAAAGGAATGCGTATATTAAGCTTGATTGAGCCCGTCATGACTATGCGCAAGCGTAGCTTGGCGGGTCTTTTTTTGCACGGGTGATAGCAAATGCCACCAAATCAAAACCAATACACTAAATCAGCATTATCATACGCCGACCAACTCAATAAATTGCAAGAGCGAGGCTTAATTATTGATGATGAAAATTTGGCATTACATAAACTTCAACATTATGGCTACTATCACCTGGGTGTTTACTGGCATCAATTTCAACATACATTTCCAAACCAGTGAGAATATCTCGTTTATGCCAAAAAACCATGCGGTCATCTTCTGTAAGTTTGTCTGATTGTGCCATGTTAAAAACCTTGGTTTCTGGCAAAAACACCCAACGCAATGTATACTGTGATTGTATTTTTTCCCATAAAATGAGAATTTTTGATATTGTATTGCAATAATCCCTGATATCTGCTAATAGTATAAATGCTATTATTCGCAAAAAATGGGAAATTTCTACATTGGATGATATAGAACCACCAGAATCGGTATTGCCACGCGGACGGCGGAAACTCACCACCGTTATTCGCGATTCAGGAGATGTCATCGTGATTGATGATGTTGTTTCGATCCTGAATCTCGGTCGCAGTGAAGCCGCTAAATTGCTTTCACGCTGGACTGAACAGGGATGGTTGCGACGCGTCGGGTGCGGTGCCTATGTCCCGGCACCTGTCGATGCCCTTGACAGGCCGTTTGTTCTTGAAGATCCATGGGTTCTTGTTCCAGCCCTGTTTGACCCGGCTTATATCGGGGGGTGGTCGGCCGCATCGCATTGGGATCTTACCGAGCAACTCTTCCGCGACACGGTGGTCCTGACTTCCCAGCAGATTCGCGAGAAACACCAATCCCGGCATGGTGCGCGATTCCTGCTCCGGCATATTCAGACAAGGCATATCTTCGGAACCAAATCGATATGGCGGGGGAAGTCGAAGGTCGCGATATCCGACATTCATCGCACCGTCATTGATATGCTGGATACCCCCTCGATTGGCGGCGGCATCCAGCACGTCACGGATTGCCTCAAAAGCTATTTCCGTCATTCCAGCCGGTCTGATGAGACTTTAATTTTATATGCTGAGCGACTGGGGAATGGTTCCGTCTTTAAGCGCCTTGGATATCTGGCTGAAATGTGTGATGCGGGCGAAGATCTCCAGAACGCATGCCGGGAACATATGACTGCCGGCCTCGCAAAACTCGATCCCGGCCTTGATTGTACCAGTTCCGTGACAAAATGGCGGCTCTTGATGCCGGAGAGTTGGCGGCAGGAATCACACCATGATCAATAAGGCCGAAATCCTGAATACCGCCGCAGAGCACCGCCTTGCGCGGGGTGTTGTTTAGAAAGATTATGCACTCGGCTGGTTGCTTTGGGGAATCAACCA
>JBAJNM010000056.1 GCA_036881865.1 Parvularculales bacterium
AATTTTCCAAAACTCAATTATTCTAAAAAACGCGCGCAGAGCATCAAAACTGAGCCGCTCTCGCACTTGCAAGTCTGAAAGGTCGACGGGAGGTTCAACTTCATACATAGAACTTGGATTTTGCGGTATCTGGGGCATCATTTTCTCCAGTTATGGAGTAATTTAAATCTAGATTCGTAATATTTAAAGTATAATTGAGTTAAGTGGCTCTAATACTGCCCTGCCGACGATCTTTGGTCCATCACCCTGCTGCAAACGGACATTGCTCCGGCGGAATATATCCAAATGGATGAATTAACGAGAAACTATCAACAACCGCCCCCACCAGAACGGCATATTGCAAGCATTGGTCAGCGGGTGACTGCTATCCGCACGAAACAGTCAAAACTCTATTTTTTTTTGGATCCTTTTTTCCGTGAAGAAGCTTTCTTCGCGGATGAAGAACCGGCTTTAGGCATCCGCAAAGGACCCTTTCCCAAATATGAACTTCCCGGATACTGACGTTTCCAGTTCAGAAGCTCATCAACATCAATTCCTTTTTTTTCCATTTTTGTCTCCATGTGGTGAATAAATCAGATTCTTGCCGGAATCGGTAATATTGTCTGGGAGAAGACTAGTATCATGCCAAGAATAAACAAAACGACCGCAGCTCGACTGAGTTTATTAAGTCTTCCAATTTGCTTGATTCCGCGTCTTTCAATTACTTCACGCGCATGCTGATATTCCTCTTCTGAATTTTCTTCGTAATCCTCATCATCTTCTTCTTTGCACGCTAGATCAAGATTTTTTAACATGATTTCTTGAACCGATGCCGTGGCGAAGTAGATCAAAAAGCAACAATAAACCGATATTGCAAATGCTGCCGAGGTCAATACCCAAACCCAATACATACCCCAGAGCTCGGGTTTACCCAGAATTGTCAGATTAAATCCAATTCCGGCCACGCCCAAGGCAGAGAGGATTTTATTGGCCTCGCTCCGGTTTGAGAATTGCGCATTCCGGAGGCCGAACATGGTATCCTGCCTCCTTTTCAATTGATCCTCATATTTTATTCGATCAGTAATATTCACCCTATTACCCTTCACGATTTGAACGTGCCTATATTACCATGAAAATGGTCATAACTGGTAATTATATTGTAAAATTCTCATTCTTCCCTGTTTTCTGCATCATCATTCCAGACATGTTTCATTGAAAGTGCGCCTGAAAAGTAAGATAATGACCGCAGGGGTAAGTTTAGTGTAATCGGTTCTAGTGAAACACTGATTTATGATTCGCTATCTTGTTTTGAGATTAAATCATTGTTGGCCATTATGTACATAGAAGCAGCGATTCCTGCCGACAGAACTATTCCCAGAGTCCCCAAACTTTCCAGCAAATTCGCCGACAATATTCCGGCACCAAGAGCTGGAGCAATAGGCTCTGCCCTTAATCTTATGTGAGACTGTGTATCATGACTTTTATTCATCATATATGCCTTAAAGTCCTTCACGCGCTTGATCAGAAACACTTTATCTTTTCATAAAATTCAGAAAATTTTGCTTCCTTCACGCCCGTTACGAAAGCGATTACAATTATACCACTAGCCAATACAAAATAGACCCAATCTGGAAAGGAAATCACAATATTTGTTACGTTTGATATATCGCTAACTGGTGTGCTCATTTTCAAATCCGAATCTAAATTATAATACAATGGTTTATTACTATGGCATGCCCTGATCCATCAGTCCACTTTTTACATTTGCTTTTGTAGCCGATACCCACATATAATGTTTATGCATTGCCGTTCCTCCTCATGGGCTCCCTCTGGAGTACCTAGCGCTAGCGCAGGGGGAACGGTTCTTTTAAGCAAAAACTAAGTCAGTATCTTTTAATTGCACAATATTACTCCAACGGTCGATTCAGAAAATATAT
The DNA here is from genome assembly GCA_036881865.1 of Parvularculales bacterium. NCBI lineage: Bacteria > Pseudomonadati > Pseudomonadota > Alphaproteobacteria > Parvularculales > Parvularculales bacterium. The sequence goes on from JBAJNM010000056.1 coordinate 1,917, forward strand.
TAGCGGTTATTACAGCCACTTTACTATGATAGCGGCAATAAAAGCGGCAACTCCCATTCCGCCCAACACTCCGCCTAATACCGATGCTTTTGTAGCAAGATGTTTTATTTCTGCTTCCAAAACCGCAACACGTGCATTTAAATCGACGCCACCATTTCCGCCACTTTGACCCGTTGTTGGGCCTGATGGGTCTAGTTCAACAACATTTTCATTTGCTTTATTCATCTCCTCTTTGGATCCTGATTTCCTTGAAGAAGCTTTCTTTGCGGATGAAGAACCGGTTTTGGTCATCCGAATAGGCCCTTTTCCCAACCATGAGCTTCCTGGATACTGACGTTTCCAGTTCAGACGCTCATCAATATCAATTTTACCCATTGTTGCCTCCATGTGACTTAAAATTCAGATTCTTACCGGTATCGGTAATATTGCCTGGGTGAAGACTGGTATCATGCCAAGAATAAAACAACCGACCGCAGCCCGGCTGAGTTTATTCAGTCCTTCAATTTGATTGATTCCGCGTCTTTGAATTTCTTCACGCGCATGCTGATCAGTGATTCATAATCCGATCAGTGATTCAGAATCTGGCTGAGGAACAGTTTCGTGCGCTTGTTTTTCGGCTTACTGAAAAAGGGCTCGGGTTTGTTTTCCTCAACACTCTGCCCCTCGTCCATAAAGATCACGCGATTGGCAACTTTGCGGGCGAAACCCATCTCATGGGTGACACAGATCATGGTCATGCCGCCTTCAGCCAGGGTAACCATGGTATCCAGCACTTCCTTGATCATCTCAGGATCAAGTGCCGATGTGGGCTCATCAAACAGCATCAGCTGCGGCTTCATGCAGAGCGCGCGGGCGATAGCCACACGCTGCTGCTGGCCGCCCGAAAGCTGGCCCGGATATTTATGCGCCTGCTCGGGGATCTTGACCGTCTCAAGGAAATGCATGGCAACTTCCTCGGCATCCTTCTTGGGCATTTTCCGCACCCATATCGGCGCCAGCGTACAGTTCTCCATGATCGTCAGATGCGGGAAGAGGTTGAAATGCTGGAACACCATCCCGACTTCCCGGCGGATGTATTCGATGTTCTTCAAATCGCTGTTCAGCTCAGTGCCGTGGACAATGATCTCCCCTTTCTGGTGGGATTCAAGTCTGTTCAGGCAGCGGATCAGCGTTGACTTACCCGAACCTGACGGCCCGCAGACAACAATCCGCTCACCCTTATTGACCTGAAGGTTGATATCACGAAGCACATGGAACTGGCTGAACCATTTATTCACGGACTTCATTGAAACAACGACTTCATCGCTGACTTTCATACCGGATCCGGCATTCTTCTTTGCCGAGGCGGCTTTCTTTTTTGAACGAGGTGCTTTTGCCATGAGTTTCTCCCTGAGCGATCAGTGCTTGCGATCGCGGCTGAGTTTGTTTTCCGTGTAAATTGAATATCGTGACATCCCGAAGCAGAAGACGAAGAAAAGGGCGGCAATGAAGAGATACCCCGTATGAGCCTGCACGGGCGATGCCCATGCCACATCGTTAATGGCGGCCTGCATGGCTCCCAGGAGATCAAACAGCCCGATGATGCTGACAAGCGTCGTGTCTTTGAAAAGACCGATGAACGTATTCACGATCCCCGGGATCACATGTGTAAGGGCTTGCGGGAGGATAATGAGACGCATGGATTGCCAGTAGCTGAGCCCGACCGCATCAGCGCCTTCAAACTGCCCGCTGTCAATCGCCTGCAACCCGCCCCGGACAACCTCGGCCATATAGGCCGCCGAAAACAGCATCACCCCGACAAGTGCCCGCAGCAGGTTGTCGAAATTGACCCCTTCCGGCAGGAACAGCGGCAGCATGACCGATGCCATGAACAGCACCGTGATCAGCGGCACACCGCGCCAGAATTCGATAAAGATCGTTGAGAGGATCCGTGCAATCGGCATCTGCGAGCGCCGCCCCAGTGCAAGAACGATACCCAAAGGAAGCGCGGCCACAATTCCGGTAACCGCCACAACGAGCGTCACCAGCAATCCGCCCCAATCATTGGTCGGGATGTGTCTGAGGCCGGCATCCGCGCCCAGCAAGCCGGCCACAACGGCATAGGCAATAAGCAACCAGCCGGAGACTCCAAACAATGCTGATATCTGTGCAAGGAACGCACCGAGAAAACCCCTGTCCGAAAGACGCCCTGCCGTGATCAGGGCGAGGCCGACAACAATAACAGTCACCAGGTCTTCATAGCTGATATCGAAATTGCCGCCCGTCAAAAGGAATGTCGCAAGGACAGGGTAAGCCGTCAGCAGGAAAATGCCGGCAAGGCGGCGATACGGCAGTGTCTCAATCATCGTCCACCCCAAAGCGATAATGCCGATAATCCCTGTCACGTTCACACGCCAAAGCTGATCGTTATCATAAGCCCCGTACATGACGAATTTCATCTTCGCCGCAACAAACGGCCAGCAGGCCCCATGCCATCCCGAAGGCAGCTGGCCGCCCTGATCCACAGTCCAACAGGCCTCGCGCTTAAGACCGTCCGGATCACTCCAGACAGCCGATATGAAGGCAAAATCAACAAGGGACCAGGTGATGGAAATGCCAAACCAGGCGATGAGAACGGTAAAGACAGCCATCAGAAGAGAGCCGATGGCTGCTGCGGGGGATGAGAAATTACTCATCGATTCAAAGATATTGTGATACAGCCACCCCGAGAGTCCGGCCTCCGACGGCGGCGCCGCCAAAACTCGCGCATCCTTGGTGCGGACATACCCCTTATAGGCTGATTTCCCTGACTGTGCCTGTGACTGTGCCTGTGACTGTGCCTGTGACTGTGACTGTGCCATGTCTTACCGCTCCACCAGTTTCGCGCGGGCATTGAACCAGTTCATGAACATAGCCGTCGCAATCGAGAATGTCAGGTATACGCTCATCATCATGAATATCATCTCGATCTCCTTGCCCACCTGGTTAAGCGCGGTTCCTGCAAAAATGGAAACAAGCTCCGGGTATGCGATGGCGACGGCAAGGGATGAGTTTTTCGTTAAATTGAGATATTGCGAGGTCAGGGGCGGAATGATGATCCGCATCGCCTGCGGGATGATCACCAGCCGGAGGATCGGCCCGCGCCTCAGCCCCAGCGCCGATGAGGCTTCGGTCTGCCCTTTGTTGACCGCCTGGATCCCCGCGCGGACAATCTCAGCGATGAACGCGGCCGTGTAGAGCGAAAGCGCAAGCCAGATGGCCATCATCTCAGGGATCACAAGGATGCCGCCGTCCTGATAGCCGCGCCTGAGGATCGGCCCGGTTTCAAGGAACTCCGGGATCACCCAGGTGAGCGGGCGGCCGGTGACCAGAAAGACAATGAGGGGCAGCCCAACCAGCAGCCCCGCGCCAACCCAGAATGCGGGAAAGATCTGCCCGGTTGCCTGCTGGCGCAATCTCGCCCAGCGGTTGATGAAGAAGGTCAGCACCGCAGCAACGATGAGCGCGATCACGGTGGCCATGAACCCGTCTTGGGGATGGGCGGACGGGATATATAACCCGGTGATGTTGATCCCGATGATATCGGGGATGATCTCAATCTTGCCCCGCTTGTCCGGCAGTGCGCTCAACACGGCGAAATACCAGAAGAACATCTGCAGAAGCAGGGGAATGTTACGGAGAACCTCAACATAGACCGTGGCAAAACTGCGGATGACAAAGTTATGGGAGAGCCGCATGATGCCGAAGGCAAACCCGATGACCGTGGCGGCGAGCACGCCGAAAAATGCCACAACAAAGGTATTCACGATACCGATGTAATACACATCAAGGTAAGTTGACCTGCCGACTTCGTAATCAAACATCCAGGTGCCGAGTGTCGTCTGGATGTTGAAACCTGCCGTTTGACTGAGAAAGCCGAAGCCGACCGATTTATTCTGTGCGGCAAGATTGGTGATCGTGTTTTCAACGATCCACGAGAAACCAAGGACAATCCCGGCAAGCAAAAGAAACTGGATAATCAGACTGCGCGAACGGGTGTCATTCAAAACGGAGAGAAATATGGACTTCTCGGATGCCATTATATTTTCTCAAGCAGTAATCAAAAAGCATACCGCCCGAAATGGGCCGGGCGGTATGCAGAAGTAGTGGCTTAGCGGATTGGCGCAGCATACAGGATGCCGCCATCTTTCCACAGTTTGTTAACCCCACGGGCAAGCTTAAGCGGCGTGTTTTCGCCGACATGCTTCTCGTAGGACTCACCGTAGTTGCCAACCTGCTTGATGATGTTATAGGCCCAGTCATTGCTGATGCCGATTTCTTCACCGAAGTTGCCTTCGGTGCCCAGCAGACGCTTGAGCGAAGGATTGTCGTCGTTCCTCATCTGATCAACATTACCGGAATCAACACCCAGCTCTTCGGCATTGATCGTGGCATTGAGTGACCAGCGAACAATGTTGAACCAGTTGTCATCACCCTGACGAACGACAGGACCAAGCGGCTCTTTGGAAATAACTTCCGGCAGAACAACATGGTCATCCGGGTTGGTCAGCTTACCGCGCTGGGCAGCCAGACCGGAACGGTCAGTGGTGTAAACATCACAGCGCCCGGCATCATAGGCCGAAACAACCTCATCGGCTTTTTCAAAGGCAACAAGATTGAAGCTCATGTTGTTGGCACGGAAGTAGTCCGTGATGTTCAGCTCGGTCGTGGTCCCGGTATTGGTGCAGATGTTTGCCCCATCCAGTTCAAGACCCGACGTGGCCCCAAGGCTCTTGGGAACCATCATGCCCTGACCGTCATAGTAGTTGACGCCGGCGAAATTCAGGCCCAGCTGGGTATCACGGGTCATGGTCCAGGTGGTGTTACGTGACAGGATGTCAATTTCACCCGAGCTCAGTGCCGTGAAGCGCTGCTTGGCCGAAAGCGGGCTGAACTCAACCTTCTCGGAATCACCGAATACAGCGGCGGCAACAGCGCGGCAAAGATCAACATCAAGACCGGTCCAGTTACCTGAATCATCCGCATTGGAGAATCCCGGAAGACCCTGGGAGACGCCACATTGTACATGACCCCTGTCCTTGACTTGTCCAAGAGTTTCCATGGCCATGGCGTTGGTTGCGAATACTATGCTGGCTAGCCCAGCGAGTGCATATGCGAGTTTTTTCATTGTATCTTCCTCATTTGAATTGTTATCAAGGATATGAATTCCCTTGTTTCTGCTTTATTTAAGCACATGGAAACCAAATGTCACTAATAATCTGGAAATACGGATATTCCGGAAATATTCTGAAGTAATCCGGAAATACGGAAAATTGCTTAAAATCGACCTGAATGGCTGAAAACAGGGGCTGAAAACCGAGTAGATAACGGGGCTTAAATCGGGACTGAAACTGGGCTGAATACGGGCTTAAAACCGGGGCTGAATACGGGCTGAATACGGGCTGAAACCGGTCTTAAAACGGGGCCGGACAACGAAAAGGGGCGAAAGGGGCGCAAATGACGCAAAAATCGAAACGGACACGCTCAGTCCATGACGGCATGAATCCGGGCGGCAATCACGGTATTCCCAATCCCCCCGTCTATCATGCCTCGACCATATTAAGGTCATCCATGGCGGAGCACAGAAAGAAAACCCACCGCTATGACTACGGGCGCATCGGCACGCCAACATCGGAAGCGCTGGAGGGCGCCGTTGCCGGACTCTATGGCACGAGCGATACCGTTGCCGTGCCATCGGGGCTCTGTGCCATCGCATGCGGTGTGCTGGCAGCGGTAAAAACCCAGGACAACGTCCTTTTCCCTGACACGATCTACGGCTCCGGGCGACGCTTTATTGAATACGTGCTCCCGCGCAGCGGCGTTGAGGCACGATTCTATGACCCGCTGATCGATGCCAAAGGCCTTGATGCCCTGATCAATGAGCACACCTCCCTTGTCTATATAGAAACACCGGGCAGCCTGACCTTCGAGATGCAGGACACAAAAGCCCTTATCGGCACCGCCCATGACCGGGGCTGCCTTGTTGCCTGTGACAACACCTGGGGCACACCGTTTTACTTTGATGCGGCCGGGCACGGGGTCGATATCATCATTGAGGCCGGCACCAAATATATCAGCGGACATTCCGATGTGAACATCGGCTTTGTCGCATCGTCAGGCGATGTCGCGCAACTCATCCGCAGATATACGGTGGCGATGGGGCTTACCGTCGGACCTGATGATCTCTACCTCGCCCTGCGCGGCATGCGGACGGCTTTGCTGCGGCTGAAACAATCAGAGAACAACGGCTATCATCTGGCACGCTGGCTTGAAGAGCAGCCGGAAGTTCTTGAAATGCGGCACCCGGGTCTTGAAAGTCACCCCCAGCACAATCTCTGGAAGCGGGATTTCAGCGGGGCCTGCGGTCTGTTTAGCATTTATCTTGACCCGGCCATTTCCGATGCGGCGGTCGATGCCATGGCCGATAACCTCTCCCTGTTCGGTATCGGTGCATCATGGGGGGGACATGAAAGCCTGATCATGGAAGCCCATTTCAAACGCGGCATCATCAAAAAAACCGACGCAAGGGTCATCCGCCTCTATGCCGGTCTTGAAGACCCTGACGAGCTGCTTGATGATCTCAAGGCAGGATTTGAACGCATGCGGAAGCTGACTTAGATCCCGGGGAAAACTTATCACCCGCAACTATGCAATCACTGATTGTTTGCGGTTACTTAAAGGAGTTAAAAATGGAACAACGCGAACTTGGCACATCCGGGATCATGGTCTCGGCTTTCTGTCTTGGCAGTATGACGTGGGGATCACAGAACACCGAAGCCGAAGGCCATGCCCAGATCGATATGGCGCTCGACCACGGGATAAATTTCATCGACACGGCGGAGTTGTACCCCACAACGCCGCTCAGCAAGGAAACACAGGGCGATACCGAACGCATCACAGGCTCATGGATCAAGGCATCAGGCCGCCGGGACGAGATCATCCTCGCCACCAAGGTTTCGGGTGAAGGAAATAAAAATGTCCGCGATGGTGCGCCGATCTCAAAAGCGACGATCAACGCGGCCCTTGAAGTCTCCCTCACCTCATTGCAAACAGATTACATCGATCTCTATCAGCTGCACTGGCCCAACCGCGGCTCTTACATGTTCCGCAAAAACTGGAATTATGATCCCTCCGGGCAGGACACCGCTGCGACTGAAGACCATATGGCCGAAGTCCTGACGGCGCTCGATGCGCATGTCCGCGCCGGGAAGATCAGGGCGATCGGACTTTCAAATGAAAGCGCGTGGGGGACGATCCGCTGGCTTGATATCGCCCGGCGGATGAATTTGCCGCTGATGCAGTCTGTGCAGAATGAATACAGTCTCCTCTGCCGTCTCTATGATACCGACATGGCCGAGATGAGCCATCATGAGAAGGTCGGGCTGCTGGCGTTCTCTCCGCTGGCCGCCGGTCTATTGACCGGTAAATACAGCAATGGCGCCATCCCTCCGGGATCGCGCATGTCCATCAACTCTACTCTTGGCGGGCGAATCAATGAACGTGTCTGGACTACGATTGATGCTTATCAGAAGATTGCCGCCGGGCACGGGATCGATCTTGTGCATATGGCTCTGGCTTTTTGCCTTCAGCGTCCTTTCACGACATCCGTTATCTTTGGCGCCACAAGCCTTGATCAGCTCAAACATATTCTTAACGGATGCGATGTAAGGCTTGAGCCGCAGGTCCTGGAAGATATCATCCGCACCCACAAGGCCCATCCCATGCCCTACTGACGTGCCCTACTGACGTGCCCTACTGACGTGCCCTACTGACGTGGAAGTCCGCCTTGAAGAAATGGATGGCGGCGGCGGTTTTTACCAATTTCAGTGCCGAACTTGCGCCTGAAGAAGATACGTCCAAACTCCTGCCCTCACTCCTGCCTTCACTCCTGCCTTCACTCCTGCCGGGCGTCAGGGACTGCCCTGATCCCCATAGCCCTCAAAGGCATAATCACTCAGAAAGACATGCTGATTAAGCAGGTCCCGGTCGACCGGCGCGAGTCCCGCCTCATCAAAGACAGTATCCCGGTTCTCGCGGATTGCCGCCAGCTGCCCGTCGATAACCTCGCGCGCCTCCGCCTCGCCCAGCATGAAGTTTTTGGCAACGGCAACACAGCTCGCAAGGCGACTCCTGCGGTCACTGCCGTCAATCAGCATGGCTTGTGACGCCTCCCCGCCCAGGCGCATTTGCGGGCAGATGTCATAGGCCGGGGTGCGGGTCAGCTTCTGGCCATCCCAGAAGGCCGCATGGTTGCGGGCATGGTCGTCGGTATTGCCGCATAGGATATTAAAGACGATACGCCCGAAAAGCTCATGCAATGTGGCTTTGGGTTCAGTGAAACGGCGGCGGATGATATCCGCAAGGTCTTCATAGCTGGCATAGCGGGCCGTCATTTCATCAAGTTGGAGCAGCGTCAGTGCCGACAGCAGCAGCCGGCGCGTCCAGCCCTCATCCCCGGCGGCATCCCCGACCCTGCGGTCAAAGCGCTCGATGAGCAGCACATCCTTTCCCGATGCTTTCGCAATCTTCACGCGAGCCACATTCAACCCGCAGATCCCCGCAAGGCGCATGGCGGCAAACTCGGCCCCAATTACATTATACTGGTCCGTGCTCAAGGAAAATTTAGCGATGGATTTAACCCCGTCGCCGTCAATCAGGGCTTTGGGGCGGGCGCCGCCAATGGCTGTTCCGTAATGTATCACCGCGGCCAGATCAGCCGGCAAGGGCAGCCCTTTCTCTATAAGCGCCGCCGCACCAAGCAACTCATCCAGTTCCACCCGCCCCGCCCGCCGGGGGGTGTATTGCACCGGCGAGAGTTGAAAATCCAGCCCGCCGATCCGGTCGGATCCGGATTCCATCAGCTAGGTAAACTCATCGAGATCGGCGGGGTCGGCGTCCCTGCCTTTACTGCCGAGGAACCTGTTCAAAATGACGCGCCGCCCCCAGGCATCGGGGGACGCATCCCTGATGCAGCCCGGCAGAGCGTCCTCCCCCCATGTTCTCGATTGGGGACCCGGGATGAGGGGCAATTCCTCATCGAAGATGGGAATGGCGTCCTTGCGCGCAAGATAGCTTTGCCCATAATTAAATTCGATATCAGGACCCTTGACTAGTTTCCCCGCCACAACGGGCTCGGTTGCACCCGGCAACCAGATCCACACGTAAATCTCGCTATAGTCGGGTTTAGAAGTCATCATCAAGAGCCGCCGCACGCGGCCTGATACGGCTTGGCAGGAGCGTCAGTTTTTCATCAAGCATCTTATTCATCAGGCGAAGGTCGCTGTGAGACGGCCGGAACAGCGTGACGCCGAGCAGGGTGGCGACCTCGAAAACAACACCGATGCCGCACCCCGGATCCCCATTCTCGATCCTGCGCAGCAGCCCGCGGGAAATGCCGGCGCGTTCCGAGAGATCCTGTGCCGTGACTCCCCGCTCAAGGCGTGCCGCCCTGATCTGCCCGGCCAGAAGCCGGATCGCCTCCCCGGAATAGCGGGAATAGGGGCGCGTTGCGGTTTTGGCCATGTCATTTCCCCCTGTTTATTCAATATTTGTTCTATATAGAGTTCATTAGGCAAGTAACGGCTTATTTATGAACCATATAATACTTTCCCGGGATCAGTCAAGGTAATTCCCACCAGGAAATTCCCAGCAGTTGGGGGCAACATGTAATATGTCCGATTCTACAACAAGTAATATGTCCGGTTTTAGCAGGGCGTCAAAAGGCGCCCCTTCCGCATAACATTGCAGATATCAACGAGTCCCGGGCTGCGTCTCCATCAATTCAACCTTTTTCGGTTAAGTCCTTAAAATCCAGCTCTGGCAAGCAAGGCATCCGGCTGGTCTGGTTCTGGAAAATCCGAGAAAAAAAAACTGTAAATCAACTTAGTTGATCGGTACGAAATGTACGCTGGATTTTGGTAACATCCTCATCAAATACTTTTGCCTGCGCTGCAAATTCGCCCCAATGCTTTGTCGCCTCAATGATTTCGTCGATGATCGCTTTCACTTTAAGTTCTTTCAACCCTGCGATTTTTCCGAACGCAACAAAATCGCTAATTTCAAACCCATCGCGTTTGCCGCCCAGACTCATTTGATGCTGCGATGTCCATGAGCCATTCGGGTTGTAACTATAGGACACGTCAAAGGCAGGTGACAGACGCCATTCTCCATCCTTGTCCATGACAAACCCGAAATTCTTGACGTGATCATCCTGATTGCGTGCAAAGATATTGAACAGTGTACGGCGCATCTGTTGCTCGACATCCTCAATAGGAAGTTCCAGAGTTTTAATAGTCTGGATCGCCTGTTCATAGGAATAGGCGCCCGCCATGTTGAAATCATAATGCTCTAAGGCGCATAAAGATTGATAGTGAAGCTTGTCCCCTGCGTCAGTGCGATCAAAGCGTTTGGTCATGAAATGTGCACGCCCGCCTTCTTCATGCAAACGACACGGCATCATGATGATACCGGCTTTTTCGGCCATCAGATGATAGGCGTATTCAATGCGTCCAAATCCTTTTGGATCAGCAAGTTCCTTGTCCTTGTTTTTGTCCACGCCGTCGAATTTCACCAGCCAGTGAGTAAAACCCTTACCCGCCACGATCTGACCGGACCGAAATTCACCGGTCTTCTCATTCCATGCAAGGACCGCCTTCGCCCTTGCGCCACCGGCGGATGTGCCGACAAGCAATATTTCTTCGATGTCCACTTCATCATCCTCGCCGGTTAAGCTCCCGGTGAGATTGCCGCGCTTGCTCAAAATCCGATTCGATAAATCGACGAGTTTTTTTATATCTACTTTTTGCGCTTTTCTCGGCGGGGCTGAAAATGCGGGTTTGTATTCCAGCGCACCCATGCCGCGTGTCCCGGTATAACAAAGCCGTTCAACAGGATTAAAACTTGCAGCGCTCCGCTCTTGTTCTGCCAGCCAGGCGTCGAACACGGCATTGCCGAATTTGTCCGGCAGACTGTCAGCCAGCATGCCTGGCAGTCCTTTGAATGTCTCTCTGCTCAGTTCTTGAAATTCATATGGGTTTTCCCGCAGCTTCATTTGCAAGGGAGAAACTTCAATCCCACTTGATACAAACTCCGGAGTGTACTGAAAAACACCGATCCCGCGCTCAGCCACCCAAGTCACAGCACCGATCCGTTTGCCCCATAACTCAACGCTCGCAGTGGTCATGAAGCATCTTCACCCTTCTGCTCGTTATCCTCCCAGGTCCACTTTTTCTGGTCCTGTTTTCTGCCGCGTGCCCGTTGCCGTGATGGCTGGCTAGCCCTTTTTAATTCTTCCAGCGGGCTTATCTGGGGGGCAGGTATGAGCAATTCCAAATTATGGGCAAGGCGCAACGCCTTCAGGATACGGATGAAGCTATCAAGCGACACTCCCTTCCCCCCCTTTGCAAGGCGGGAGATCGTGTTGCGAGAGACCCCGGCTTCTTGCGCCAGACGACTTTGGGTGATGTTCAGCCTCAGGCGGTAATCTTCAACCCTTTCGCTGAGTTCATCCTCAATGGCTTCGCTGGAAGCAAGCCTGTAATCAATTCTAGTCGTCATATATCGCTCACTAAATGGTTTCTACGATTTATATCACGAATTATGGGAAATTCAAAAGAGAATTCGTATTTAATGCCTTATTAATGATGTATTAACGCTAATTAATTGCAATAAAGTATGTATTTTAATACATTATACTAAATCAATATCGCGAATCCTTCTCAAGGTCCGGGAATTCTGCAGGCCCAGGACGACGCCGCTCCTATTGAGCTAAGGATTTAGCAATAACTGCCAGCAATAAAAAAAGAATGTCCGAATATGCAACATATGATGTGTCCGCACTTGAAACACGTAATATGTCCGGTTTTTGCTGGTGTCAAAAGACGCCCCATCCTCATAACATGGCTGAGATCATCGAGCGCTGGCAGGACCTCCATCAATTTAACTGTTTTTGGTTAAGCCTTTTAAACCCATAGCAGGCCTCGATTTTCAAGGGTCATGAATAAATTAACAGCATGTAAAAGCCCCTTTGATAAAAACAGCTCTTCCGCGCCCGGACGGAGCTTGCCCTTCATGCAACCGAAGGCCCTCATCAGGGCAATATTCCGCTTAATTTCTGCAGTATATCGCATCATTGATCTGAAAGGATAATGCCATGGCTATCGCTGTCAGGCTCCCAGCGGCGATGATTGTATCCGGATTGACGTTAGTGGTTATAGCCGCCTCGTCCAACACATAACCTCCTCGTCCCGGTTTAAGTTGCGGATTAAATTGACGTTTTAGCACCTACAGCATATTTTGTAATCACCAGCCAGTGCTTATC
>JBAJNM010000057.1 GCA_036881865.1 Parvularculales bacterium
CGCCTTGGCGGCAAGCACCGAAGCCTCGAACGTCGCCGAGAAGATCGAGCCGATCAGCGACTGAAGGCAGGCCTTGACGGTCTGCCCCTGACCCGGCTCGTCACCGACATGGTGTATCGTCGCGGAGACCGCCTCCATCACCGGCCTGAACTTATCGAGAATATCTTTTGGTGCGGCCGCCATCATCGTCAGCGTGCCCCCCTGGGCGCCGGGGAATCCGCCGGAGACGGGGGAGTCGATGAGCGCGATTCCCGTACCCTCCATCCCCGCGGCAATCTCGCGGGCCTCGCGGGGTTTGATCGTCGCCGTCAGGATCACCGCCCCGCCCCGGGCCATGGAGGAAATCAGCCCGTCCTTGCCGCCGTCTGGGCCGCCTGTGCCGAGAATGATTGATCTGGCCTGATCGCCGTTCATCACCATGACATAGACGGCATCGGAGGCGGCCCCGACCTCGCCGGCATCGGCGGCGGGTTTACCGCCCATCTCGCTGAAAGCCGACATGCGCTTCCTGTCAAGATCAAGCCCCGTGGTCTCGATCCCGGCCTTAATAAGGTTCCTGGCCAGACCGCTGCCCATATCCCCCAGTCCGATAACCCCTGCACGCATCATCCGTCCTCCCCGAACACTGTCATTTGTTTTCCATTCACAGGGATATATTTGCATTATCATTTGGAAAAGACCAGAGTGTTTTGAGCATTTGCCCATCCAGAAATGTCCGTGACATGGCTCGCAAATCGTAAATGATGACTCAAAACTTACACCAATTCGACACGCGCCGTCTCTTCAGATCGGGGGTTAATAGAAACGGGATATAAAATATCTGTAACTGAATTGTTGAAATTATTTCTGTGAAGTTCTTCGCCAGAGACTGTTTTGTTCCTGCTGAGTGATAAGAAATTGCAGTGTTTTTATTTCAGATTTCACGAAATTTTCCAAACGTGAAATGGTACGGTTTTTAAGAGCGTTATGCTGATGAATGATGCAGAGGTGGCGATCCGGATCACCAATGCGGATTGAAAGGGCACTCAGCTTATTTTGGCGCCTCATATTAAATACAACCGAATACGGCAGGATGGTCAAGGCATCCGATTCTGATAAGACATTGATTACCGAACTCAACGTACCTCCGGAAAAACTGATATTGAAGTTTCTGACTCCGATACTTTCCAGTGCTGAGCGAAGGTCATGGTATAAAGGACTTCCAGCCGGCGGAGCAATCCAGTTGTAATTTGCAATTTCTGCCAGGCGTAAGGATGATTTGTTTGAAAGTTTGTGGCCTACGCGGCAGGCAATCACGTTTTGTCCCCGCAAAATCTTTGAATAGCTCAGATTATCTGGTATTTCACTTTCACGAATGGGCAGAATGCCCAGATCAACTCCTCCGTTTTGGAGGTCTTCCAGAATTTTTGCCGGATAACCATAGTTCTGTTCAATCCCGATATCCGGAAACCTTGACTGGAATCTGGCAAGGATGCCCGAGACCACACCGTCCATAAAGAATGGGGTTCCTTCAACCCGGACTGCACCACTGTGCCCGGTTTGAGCTCTGCTGATGAGTTCTGAAGCCGTCAGGTTGGCCTCAATAATCTTTTTTCCCTGCTCTGCAAGAACCAGACAGAATTCGGTTGGCATCAAAGGCCGGCGATTGGGTTCAAATAAAGGGACCCCGACACGGTCCTGAAGGAGTCGAAGGCTGCGGGAAACGCTCGGCTGACTTTTGTTCAGGGCTTCTGCGCCTTCGCTGACACCACCGTTGTCGACGATTGCTGCCAGCAATTCAAGATGTCGAGGATCCAATTTCATAACTTAATGTTATATAGAAAGCTAATAATTCAATCAAGAGATCAAATTTTCCTGATATATTTTAGTTAAATTGTTGGAGAGTTATAACAATGGATGGTTCCTCAACAGAACTTTATAATCAATCTGTCCGATTTGGGGTAGGTGTCCGTCGCGAAGTCCTGGCTGAGGTTGAAAGCCTAGGGAAACAGCGTGCACTGGTCCTGACGACACCTGAACAGTCACATTTGAGTCTTGAGATAGCGGAATATCTGGGGTCCAGTGCCGGAGGGGTGTTCTCCAGTGCGACCATGCATACACCGGTTGAGGTCACAGAAAAGGCATTAAGTCACGTAAACTCGACCGATGCGGACTGTTTGATCGCAGTTGGCGGCGGATCTACGATAGGTCTGTCTAAGGCGTTGGCCTTACGGACCAATCTCCCTCAGATTGCTATTCCCACGACCTATGCCGGCTCTGAAGCAACGCCAATATTGGGTCAGACTGAGAATGGTGTTAAAACCACACTGAAAGACATACGTGTCTTGCCGGAAACTATACTTTATGACCCTGAGCTGGTGGCGACTTTACCTAAGTCAATGTCAGTGAATAGCGGACTGAATGCCATGGCTCACGCTGCTGAAGGGCTTTATGCCGAAGACCGTACTCCCGAGACGACTGCTCTGGCCCTTGAAGGACTGGAAACTTTAATCAAGGGTTTGTCAAAAGTGGTGAAAACCCCCGATGATCTGGTTGCCCGTGAGAATACTCAACGGGGTGCCTGGGCCTGCGGGACTGTACTGGGACGCCTGGGCATGTCTTTGCATCACAAGCTTTGTCATACTCTCGGGGGTTCGTTTAATTTACCCCATGCAGAGACTCATGCTGTGATCCTTCCCCACGCGATTGCGTTCAACGAGGTTGCCGAGCCGGATTTGTTAAAACCGATCTCAACACTTTTGGAAGGGGAATCTGCCGGTACGGCACTTTGGGATTTTGCTCAATCACTGGGGGCACCACTGTCTCTTGCCGAACTGGGAATGAAAGTAACTGAATTAGAGCGGGCTGCTGACCTGGCAACGCAGAATTCCTACTGGAATCC
The DNA here is from genome assembly GCA_036881865.1 of Parvularculales bacterium. Lineage (NCBI taxonomy): Bacteria > Pseudomonadati > Pseudomonadota > Alphaproteobacteria > Parvularculales > Parvularculales bacterium. The sequence goes on from JBAJNM010000057.1 coordinate 2,882, forward strand.
TCGCGAAATTACACCCGAGGCGCTAATTGCTCTATTACAAAATGCTCAGGCCGGAACGCGCCCGGGCATATAAACCTTGATCAACAAAGGAGAATAACGATGATCACGAGACGCAACATACTGAAAACCGGAGCGGCGAGTCTTGCCTTGTCAAATCTACCCCTGCCGGCTCTGTCAATGGGGGCTAAAATCAAACTGGGATATGTGAGTCCGCAATCAGGACCCTTGGCGGCCTTTGCGGAAGCCGACAACTTTATTATCAATGGATTTAATGCCGTTGCGGGTGATGATTTTGAGGTTGTCGTAAAAGATAGTCAGTCAAACCCAAACCGCGCAGCCGAAGTTGCCAAGGAATTGATTGTCGATGACGAAATCGATATGATGCTGGTCGCCTCTACGCCGGAAACAACAAATCCTGTTGCCACGACCTGCGAAAATGAGGAAGTGCCGGTTCTTTCCACAGTAGCCCCATGGCAACCTTATTTCATTGGCCAGCAAGGGAACCCCGGCGATCCGGCTTCATGGACACCTTTTAATTACTCTTATCATTTTTTCTGGGGTCTTGAAGATGTGATCGCGGTATTCACAAATATGTGGAGTCAACTCGATACCAATAAAAAGGTCGGTGGGCTGTTTCCCAATGATGGTGATGGCAATGCCTGGGGAGATCCGAACGTCGGGTTTCCGCCCGTACTTGACGAACAGGGGTATAGTCTGGTCGATACGGGCCGGTATCAAAACCTGACCGATGATTTTTCCGCACAGATCAATGCCTTTAAGTCCGCTAATGTAGAAATCATCACCGGCGTCCCAATACCGCCTGATTTCACAACATTTTGGACGCAGATGAAGCAGCAGGGTTTTACGCCGAAAGCAGCTAGTGTCGGTAAGGCTATCCTCTTCCCCGTCGCCGTTGAAGCCTTGGGAGATGCAGGGCATAATCTTTCGTCAGAGGTTTGGTGGTCGCCATCGCATCCCTTCAGCTCAACACTAACGGGTCAATCATCGGCAGATCTGGCGAGTGGATATACCAATGCAACCGGCAAACAATGGACACAGCCGATTGGATTCATTCATGCATTGTTCGAAGTTGCAAAAGATGTGATGGGCCGTGTATCCGACTCAGGAGATGCTGATGCGGTTGCTGAGGCAATTGCGTCGACAAAACTAAATACTATTGTTGGACCACTTGCCTGGAACGGATCCGGCTTGCCGCCATTCGCCGCCAAAAATGTTGCCAAGACACCTTTGGTGGGAGGGCAGTGGCGTCTGAAGAGTGGCGGCGGCTACGATCTTGTGATTGTAGATAATAAAACTGCGCCGAACATTCCGACCGGAGGCAGAATGGAAGTGATATAACAGGCCGTTTCTCCGGTAAGGGGGACTTTAGGCAAACTTCAGGTCTTAACCAATGTTGTCGCTCACCAATATCAACCAGTCCTTCGGGGCTCTTAAGGTATCTGACGATATTTCCCTTGAGGTTCCCGAAGGACAGGCTCTGGGTATCATCGGGCCAAATGGCGCAGGAAAGTCGACGCTTTTCAATATCATAACCGGCAATTTACAACCTGATAAGGGCCGGATCAATTTTTTGGGTAATGACGTTACGAAATCTCCACCCATGGCGCGAACTGTACTGGGCATGGCTCAGAGTTTTCAGATTCCCCAGCCATTTGAAAAACTCACTGTCTTTGAAAACCTGCTGGTCGCAGCGGCATTCGGCAAGAAGAAAGGTGAAGCCGAGGTAACGGAGGCATGTGCACTGATATTAGAACAAACCGAACTGTTGCCGCGCTCAAACATCCTGACGGGTCAGCTGTCGCTGCTTGAGAGAAAACGCCTTGAGTTGGCGCGTGCCCTGGCAACCGACCCCAAACTACTGCTTCTGGACGAAATAGCCGGCGGTCTGACCGAGGCCGAATGCCAATCCTTAATCGCGATCATCCGTGACATTCATGCCAAAGGCGTGACCATCGTCTGGATTGAGCATGTGCTTCATGCCCTGACATCAGTGGTCGAACGCTTGCTTGTTCTTGATTTTGGCCGGGTCATAGCTGCGGGCAAACCGGATAAGATTATGGCTTCGAAGCAGGTTAAGGAAATTTACCTGGGGATCGAAGTCTGATGGCACAAATACAGACCCATAACCTTACGGCATTCTATGGAGATTTTCAGGCACTTTTTGGTGTTGATATAGAATTGAATGATGGCGAGACCGTTGCCATCATTGGTGCAAATGGAGCAGGAAAATCTACATTCATGCGAGCCGTTTCAGGTGTTATTAAATGTGATGCCGACGCCATAACACTGGACGGAAACAATATTGGCCATTTATCTGCAGATAAGATTATGGCCATGGGAGTGGCGATGGTCCCGGAAGGACGTAAACTGTTTTCTTCTCTCAGCGTTGAGGAAAATCTACTGATCGGCTCCTATGGCCGTAAAGTTGAGGGGAAATGGTCACTTCCGGCAATATATGATCTTTTCCCAATTCTTTCGGAGCGTCGGAACAATTCAGGAACGTCTCTGTCAGGCGGACAACAGCAGATGGTTGCCATCGGGCGCTCGCTGATGTCCAACCCCAGCATTCTACTGTGTGATGAGCTCAGCCTCGGACTTGCACCGGTCGTCATCAAGGATATATATGCGGCACTGCCCCTGATAAAAGAAAATGGCACTTCGGTCATCCTCGTTGAACAGGATATCGGTCAGGCCATGAAAGTTGCCGATCGAGTATATTGCATGATGGAAGGCCGTGTGACCCTTAGCGGAAAACCCGGAAAATTGAGCCGAAAAGCTATCCATAATGCCTATTTCGGAGCTGTGGAATGATCTGGCTTGATACGATTGTTCAGGGTATTTTGCTCGGCGGACTATATGCGCTGTTTGCTGCCGGACTCAGCCTTGTCTTTGGAATAATGCGACTCGTGAACTTGGCTCACGGCGATTTAATCGTTCTGGGAGCTTATTTGATTCTTTTGCTGGTCAGCGCACTTGGCCTTTCATCCTTTTTAGCTGTGATAATTGCGGCACCATTAATGTTCGCTATCGGATGGATGCTGCAGCATTATGTTCTTAACCGGGTTATCGGAGATGATATCTTGCCCCCGCTACTCGTGACATTTGGTCTTTCAATTGTGATTCAAAATACACTTTTGGAAATTGCAAGTGCCGATAGCCGGCGTCTTTCAGCCGGGACACTTGAAACAGCTTCACTTGATCTGGGTCTTGTCAAAATTGGACTACTGCCTTTGCTGACATTCGGTTCAGCAATATTGGTTATTATTGCTTTGAATTGGATTTTTTATCGCACTTCTCTGGGCCGAGCATTCCGTGCGACATCCGATGATGCGGTGACAGCAAGCCTTATGGGAATAAATCCTCAGCGGATTTTCTCAACAACGACAGCTCTCGCAATGGTTGTCGTGATTATTGCTGCTCTTTATCTTGGCGTTCGTGCGAATTTCGACCCGTCGATTGGTCCGGCACGCCTGATTTACGCTTTTGAAGCGGTAATTATCGGTGGCTTGGGATCGTTTTGGGGAACGCTCGCGGGAGGAATTATAATCGGAGTGGCTCAGACCGTTGGTGCAGCCATTAATCCGGAGTGGCAGATTCTTGCTGGCCATGTGGCCTTCCTCATCGTGCTTATCCTACGCCCTCGCGGGTTATTTCCCCGGGCGGTGGACTGATGATGTATTCCGTCCGGACACAGACCAGATCGTCCCAGATTGCCGGCATATGCGCAGTCATCCTTATCGTAATGGCGGTTGTGCTGCCGTTCTTTGCAGGACGCGCCCTGATACAGGATCTGTTCTTTATTCTGACCATGCTGGCCCTTGCCCAATGGTGGAACTTGCTGGCGGGTTATGGAGGCATGGTGTCCATAGGTCAGCAAGCTTTTGTGGGTATCGGTGCCTACATGCTTTTTGGCTCCGTAATTTTATGGTCTGTGGATCCGGTACCGGCAATTCTTCTCTCAGGTATTGCCGCCTTGATTTTGGCCGTTCCAACGGCATTCTTTGCCTTCCGCCTTCAGGGAGCCTATTTCGCCATTGGCACATGGGTTTTTGCAGAGGTCACCCGCCTCATTGTTGCACAGTGGAAGCAGGTTGGAGGGGGAACCGGGACCTCGCTTCCCCGCGCCGCCACCAACGATATGTGGTTTGTGGAAATGATCAAATCGCTATTGGACGTCAAAACTTCAGCAGCACGGGATATTCTTGCATACTGGCTGGCTTTGATACTGGTTGTGCTGACAATCGGCGGTATTTACTGGCTGCTCCGTCGGCGCTACGGATTGGGACTTGCTGCGGTTCGTGACAATCTCAGGGCGGCAAGATCGGTGGGTGTGAATACAACCGCAGTCAAATGGTTGGTGTTTTTGTTGTCCAGTTTTGGAACAGGTCTGGCAGGCGGACTAATATACCTGCAAAAGGGGCGGATATCTCCCGATGCCGCATTTAGTGTTCTTGATTGGACCGCTATTGTAATTTTCATTGTTGTCATTGGTGGTATTGGCACAATCGAGGGCCCGATAATAGGAGTCATTATCTTTTTTATCCTGCAAAACCTGTTGGCGGATTTCGGCTCCTGGTATCTGATGATACTTGGCGTTATCGGAATTATAATCATGTTGTTTGCTCCCCGGGGGCTTTGGGGGCTGATAGCTGACAGAACTGGGTTTCAGTTATTCCCGGTACGTAGACGATTAATAATACCTAAACATAAATCAAGGAGGACAAAATGAGTGAGATTGAAACAGATGTGCTGGTGATTGGCACGGGACCTGCAGGATCAGCTTGCGCCGCACTTCTTGCAACTTATGGAATCAACGTGATGGTGGTGAATCAGTATCGCTGGCTTGCGAATACACCACGCGCGCACATTACCAATCAGAGAACCATGGAAGTCTTACGTGATTTGGGTCATGAAGTTGAGGCTGAAGCCTATCTGCGTGCTACTGATCAGGACTTGATGGGAGAGAACGTCTTTTGCGAAAGCCTTGCAGGTGAAGAAATTGGCCGGATGAAAAGTTGGGGAAAACATCCCCTGTCCCGCGCCGGACACCAATTGGCATCTCCCTCATTTATGAACGACTTACCCCAGACATTTATGGAACCTATTCTCTTCTCAACAGCCTGCAAACGGGGAGCACAGGGGCGCATGTCCACAGAATACCTGTCACACGAGCAGGATAAGGACGGGGTGACGACCAGTTTGCGCGACCGGATTTCCGGGCGCGAGTTTCAGGTGCGTTCAAGATACCTCGTTGGTGCAGATGGCGGCAATTCTTTGGTGGCCGAACATATCGATACGCCGATTGAAGGTAGAATGGGCGTCGGCGGATCAATGAATATTCTGTTCAAAGCGGACCTTTCCAGATATGTGGCCCATCGCCCGTCAGTTCTTTACTGGGTCATGCAACCCGGGGCTGATGTTGGCGGAATAGGCATGGGGTTGGTACGCATGATCCGTCCTTGGAACGAATGGTTGATCGTATGGGGATATGACATCAATGAACCCGAACCTGAGGTCACACCGGCACTTGCAACCAGTGTGGCCCGCCAGTTAGTTGGAGATCCTGAACTTGAGATAGACCTGATTTCTGCGAATACATGGACTGTCAATGACGCCTATGCAACCCATATGCAGAAAGATCGTGTGTTTATTATGGGTGATGCCGCCCACCGTCACCCGCCATCAAACGGTCTTGGTTCGAATACATCCATTCAAGATGCTTACAATCTTGCGTGGAAATTATCCGCAGTGATAAAAGGCCAGGCCGGCGAGAAACTGCTGGACAGCTATTCGCAGGAACGGGCTCCGATTGCCAAGCAAATTGTGACCAGAGCCAATCAATCTATTGGTGAGTTTGGTCCGATTTTCGAGGCATTGGGTATGGACGGCGGCACGGATATTGAAAAAATCAAAGCCAGTATGGATGTGCGGTGCAACCCCGGACCTGAAGGAGAAAAACAACGCGCTGCCCTTCGTGATGCCATTGCATTCAAGAAGTATGAATTCGATGCCCATGGCGTTGATATGAACCAGCGTTACAAGTCTGGTGCGATTGTTACCGGTGGTCAGATGGAGCCAGGTTTTGAACTGGATGCCGAGCTGCATTATCAGCCCACGACATGGCCAGGAGCGCGGCTTCCCCATGTATGGGTCTTTGATAGGGACACCGGCGCACAGGTTTCAACCCTTGACCTTTGCGGTCAGGGCCTGTTCACGGTGATTACAGGTATCGGAGGAGAAGCCTGGTGCAAGGCTGCTGATGCTCTGGCAGATCCGCTGGGTCTGCCTATTCGGTCTCATGTCATTGGTCCACGACAAAAATATATCGACCATATTGGCGACTGGTCAAGTGCTAGTGAAATTTCGGACACCGGCTGCTTGCTGGTGCGACCTGATCAGCATGTTGCTTGGAGAACACAAGAAATGGTTGAAAACCCGCAAAATGAACTTGAATCGGTATTGAAAACAATACTGGCCCGATAGGAGGATGAAATGGAAACAAAGTATTTTACAGAAGAAAATTCAGCTGAAGTCGTAGCGTCGAGAGCGACCGAAAGAACAGACGCGCGTACGCGGGAAATTTATACCGTTGTCGTCAAACATTTGCATGAAGCGGTTAAGGAGTTGGAGCCAACACAGGAAGAATGGATGCAGGCAATCCAATTTCTGACTCAAACGGGTCACATCTGCGACGACTGGCGACAGGAATTCATTTTGCTGTCGGATGTCCTGGGTGTATCGATGCTTGTTGATGCCATAAACAATCGTAAGCCATCAGGCGCTTCAGAATCGACCGTCCTAGGTCCTTTTCATGTGGCAGATGCACCGGAGATGGAAATGGGATCAAACATCTGCTTAGACCATAAGGGTCAGCCTATGCTGGTGAAAGGCCGCATATTGGATACAGAGGGAAACCCGATAACCGGGGTCAAAATCGATGTCTGGCAGGCCAATGACGAAGGGTTTTATGATGTCCAGCAAAAAGGAATTCAACCCGACTTCAACCTGCGCGGGATTTTTCGTACCGGAAAAGACGGCGCCTACTGGTTTCAGGGAGTGAAACCAAAATTCTATCCCATTCCAGATGATGGTCCGGTTGGAAAAATTCTCAATGCGCTTGGGCGACTTCCATACCGCCCCGCCCATCTGCATTTTATTTTTGAAGCTGTCGGTTTTGAAAGCCTGACCACTCACATCTTTGATCCCGATGACCCATATATAAACTCGGACGCCGTCTTTGGGGTCAAAGAATCTCTAATGGCTGATTTTGAATGGATTGAGGATGAAGAGAAGATCCGGTCTCATAACATGAACAATCCGTTCTTCCTGGTTGAATATGACTTCACACTTGCAAAGGCAAAGTAATGGATAAGCGTCTCTCATCTCTGAAGGACGCTGTATCCAATGTAAGGGACGGCATGACGGTTATGATTGGCGGCTTTGGTGGATCCGGTGCCCCAATAGAGCTAATCCATGCCCTTATTGATCAGGGGCCAAGAAATTTGACGGTTATCAACAATAATGCTGGCAATGGCCATGTGGGTATTGCCGCGATGATAGAGCAGGGTATGGTAAAAAAAATGATATGTTCTTTTCCGCGCTCAGCTGATCCCGTTGCTTTCACAGAGGCTTATAAAGCCGGAGAAATTGAACTAGAGGTTGTCCCGCAAGGAACATTGGCTGAGCGCATCAGAGCTGGAGGGGCGGGAATTCCGGCCTTCTATACTCCTGCCAGCTACGGAACTGATCTTGCAAAGGGCAAAATCACTGAAGAATTTGAGGGTAAAATGTATGTACGGGAAAACTGGCTGAAAGCTGATGTTTCATTGATCAAAGCGGAGACTGGCGACGTCTATGGAAATCTGACATACAGGAAGGCGGCGCGCAACTTTTCCCCCATCATGGCCATGGCTGGAATAAAAACCTATGCCCAAGTCAGACAGGCGGTACCCGCCGGGGAAATAGATCCGGAGATTGTTGTAACCCCTGGAATTTTTGTCAATGGCATTGTTGAGGTTGAAAAACCATTACAGGAAGAATCGCTGAACAGATCAGGAGCGGTCTATCCATGATGGATATAAGTGAAATTAAACTTTCCAATGCCCAGATCGCATGGCGTGTTGCGCAGGATTTGAAGGACGGTTCATATGTGAATCTTGGAATTGGCTTCCCTGAACTTGTGGCACAATTCCAGCCCGAAGGGCGTCATATCACCTATCACACGGAGAACGGCGTTCTGGGTTTTGGTAAAGCCCCGCCAGAGGGCGAAGAAGACTGGGACTTGATCAATGCTGGCAAGAGAGCAATTTCCCAGAAACCGGGTACGGCTTTTTTCCATCAAGCCGATAGTTTTGCGATTGTACGGGGCGGTCACCTAGATCTTGCTATACTGGGCACCTATCAGGTTGCAGAAAATGGTGATATTTCAAACTGGTCCACAGGCAGAGACGGTGTTCCGGCAGTAGGTGGAGCAATGGATCTGGTCCATGGCGCAAAGGCTATAGTGGTAATAACTGATCACGTTACGAAAAAAAACCAGCCAAAGCTGGTTAAACGTTGCACAATGCCGTTAACAGGTGTTGGATGCGTAACCCGGGTCTATACCTCTCTCGCTGTTGTGGATATATCATCAAAGGGTTTTGTGTTGAGGGAAAAGATTCCTGAAATCTCCCTTGAGGAGTTACAGTCTGTAACTGAAGCCGAACTCCATCTGGAAGGGGATGTCGGTGAAATGATTTGTCAATGAGAATGAGATGAAAGAAGCATATATTTGCAATTATATCCGCACACCAATCGGACGGTTTGGTGGCTCGCTCGCGCAAGTTCGCGCGGATGATCTGGGAGCAATACCTTTGCGTGCGCTGATGAAGCAACACAATATAGACTGGTCTTCGGTAGATGAAGTGATATACGGCTGCGCCAACCAGGCTGGTGAAGATAATCGCAATATAGCCCGCATGTCGGCCCTTCTTGCGGGACTCCCTGAAACGGTTCCAGCAACAACCATAAACCGGCTTTGCGGATCCGGCATGGATGCTGTTATTTCAGCGGCCCGTTGCATTCGTTCAGGTGAAGCTGATCTGATCATCGCCGGTGGTGTGGAAAGCATGACACGGGCACCATTCGTTGTACCCAAAGCGAGCAACGCGTTTAGCCGAAATAACGAAATTCACGACACAACGATTGGCTGGCGCTTCATTAATCCCAAGATGAAATCGGATTATGGGGTCGATAGCATGCCGGAGACTGCAGAAAATGTTGCTGTTGAATATAATGTTTCTCGTAAGGATCAGGACGCTTTTGCCCTACGCTCACAACTTCGGACGTTTTCGGCTCAAGAAAATGGTCGGCTTTCTAAGGAAATCACACCTGTTACAGTTCCTCAACAGAAAGGTGATCCAGTCCTTTTTGACATTGATGAACATCCCCGCGAGACTTCCCTGAAAAAGCTTGCATCTCTGAAGGCTCCCTTTCGTAAAGGGGGGACGGTCACCGCAGGCAATGCTTCGGGTGTCAATGATGGTGCTGCTGCGCTACTGGTCGCTTCTGATGAAGCTATAAAACTACATAACCTAACTCCGTTAGCTCGGATCATAGGCGGGGCAGCAGCAGGCGTACCCCCGCGGATTATGGGAATTGGACCTGTAGCGGCTACAGAAAAATTACTGGCACGCTTGGGTCTTACTATTCAAGATTTTGACGTGATTGAACTCAATGAGGCTTTCGCCGCACAAGCCATTGCAACGTTGCGCCAACTGGGCTTGCCAGATGATGCTCCTCATGTGAACCCCAATGGAGGTGCCATAGCTCTAGGTCACCCATTGGGCATGTCCGGGGCACGAATTACCGGAACAGCAGCCTTGGAGATATCAATACAGGAAAAAAAATATGCACTAGCCACCATGTGTATAGGAGTTGGGCAAGGAATTGCTATTGGGCTGGAACGACTCTGACTAAATCTGCGTGGAGGATGGCGAGCGCGCCCGCTTCAACCTGAATGCCCTCGCCGCGTCATTTGGATCAGCCGCATCTATCCCGGCATGATTCGTTCTGACAAGAGACTTTGCCGCCTGAAGATCAGGCATCGAGACGTGCCTTCGCGATCTGGATCATCAGGTCGAATTCATTGAACAACTGCCATTCCTGCTCGACTTTGCCATCCTTTACGCGCCACTGGGTGATTCCCCAGATCTGGCACTTCGTCCCGGTCGGTTTTTGGTAAAGTTTTCCGCCTGAATGCATGCCCTCGGCGCTCCAGCGGGTGGAGATCAGATATCCATCGGAATCATTGCCCATCCAGTAGACTTCATCGACTTGATGCCTTAGGTCCGGAAATGCATCGCGCACCTCGCTTACATAATCACGATAAGCCTCGACACCGGAAGAAAGCCGGCCGCTCGCACCTTCAAAGGGAAGGTCGGCGAAATAGTTCTCGCCGATGGCTGATCCGTCACCGTTCCAGCTATTGTCGTGGATTTCCCTGGTATAGGCATCAGGATCAAAACCACTGACCGGCTCCGCTACACTTAAGGGACGGTCCGGGCTGACACATGTGCGCAAATCATTCCAGATTTCTTCGCTGCGCGGCCAGCCGGGGAACGGATCCCGGGCAATACGTTCGGCTTCCTCCCACAAATCGAGACCCAGCTGCTGTAACATCGATGATGTGTTATAAAGCACATGTTCGAGAAAAATGTCATTACCGAGCGCGACGCAGTTTGCGATAGCAATGACGTTGATTTTCGCTCCGGTCGCATCACCGTATTTACTGGGGGCGGTATTGGTTCCCATTATCCGGGTCAGATGCGAGGTGTGGAAACCTATTTCATCATCCCCTGCCCAGATGACTTCTTCCGCATCGAGTATAATGTCAGGAAACGCTCCGGTCGTGTGATGCGTATCGTCGATGATTTTGGTGTTGCCGCGCTGCAGTCCGTAGTCGTCATAGACCATTGAGTCATCGGAATAGCAGTCCGCAATATATTCAACCTCACGGGCTTCCGTTTCCCAGATGCGGCAAGTAATGCGGACGATATAGTCGATGATGTTACGGTATTCCGGATCAAATCCCGACAGGGGTTGTTCGAG
>JBAJNM010000058.1 GCA_036881865.1 Parvularculales bacterium
AGGGCCGCTTGTCTGTATCGCCAATCATCCGTTCGGAGTACTGGACGGGCTTATCATGGGCTATCTTTTATCTCTGCGGCGCGGCAAGGATTTCAAGATTTTTGCTCATGGGGTCTTTCAGCACACGGAAGATGTGGGTGCCTATATTCTGCCGGTCATGTTTGATGAAGATGCCGAGACGGTGCGCAAAAATCTTTCCGTGAGGCGTGAGGCGCTGGACTATCTTAATGATGGAGGGGCTATCGGCATTTTTCCCAGCGGTCAGGTTGCTACGTCGTTAAAACCTTTCGGAGACGCCATAGACAGGCAGTGGGGGGTCTATACGGGGCGGCTTGTCATGCGCTCCAGGGCAACGGTCGTGCCTATTTATTTTGCCGGTCAGAACAGCCGCCTGTTTCAGCTGATGGCACGCGTTAATGATCTTGTACGTGTCGGTTTGCTGCTTCGTGAGTTGGCAAAGAGCTATAAAGGGGGTGTTGATCTTGTGATCGGCAAACCGGTTGAGCGCGAAGAGATTGAAAAACGCGAACAGAACCCGAAACTGCTGATGGAATATCTCCGCCGTTGTACGTATTCTCTGGCAACGCCTCCCCTTGATGATCTCAGCTATGGCTGGGATTTTGATAAGGCGTATGGGAAAGGGCGGAATACATGAGCCCGTTTGGTGACTCGCGTTTTGAAGGGGATTTATATACTTTCATAAACATCAGGGTTTGAATGAAAAGGATATTAACAATGAAAAAACTACTCACTATCTGTGCCATCAGTATGGCACTGGCAGGCTGTGCCCGGGAGCGGTCTCCGGCGCATCTTATCAAACCCTATCAGGTGCCGGAGAAACCGGCTGTCAGCGCCATGGATAAAGGCAAGCTTGCTGTTCAGCAGGGCATGTCACAAGCTGAAGTTTCCGAACTGTTTGGCCCGCCACAAAGCGTTTCGGTTAAAACATGCAGGCAGGAGAGTGATAGTAGCGCGGCGCGGGGCCCGGGCGGCACACCCCTGATTGTAGGGGTATGGATTTCCGGTGAGGGATCGTCAGATGAGAAGATGCGGGACGATGCTACTGTTGATGAGTGGCCCTGCACTGTCTGGGAATATGATAAATACAATATAAAGGGGAGCTTTTATTTCACCAAGAATGACCATGATGGAAAATGGCGTCTGGACACTTTTGGCGTTACCGAAAAATAGATATCCGATTAGCTTTATTCCTTTACGTACCGTTTGCGCCCGGTATCCGGAGAACATCTACAATGGATAACGGAACAGAAAAACGGCAGATCAGCATCGCGTAAGCGCCTGACCGCAGGCCGCAAACTGACCTGCCGTTAGTTTCCTGCTAAAACTTTAATTGCAAAGTGGAGAGCTAGTGCCCCAATGATATTCAGCCCCATCGCACCACCATGGTTCATAATCTTCACCTGCATGTGCGTCAGTAGATGTAAAAGCGACGAGTCCGCCAAAAGCGAAGGCCATAAAAAGGGCGATTGAAAGTGTTGTTAGCGTATTCATGAGTTTGTTCCTCTCTTCTACAGTTTCCTGATATATCAAGCGCTAGCTATTTCCGGGCGTACCGGCCACCGGCCGGATACCCCGTCAGACCGGAGAAAACGCGGGAGCACCTGTTTTCTCTTACCGGTCTGACCCGTCAATAATCCCATCATACCCTCTTCCGGACAAATCAACTATCTGTAACGATTACGTGAGAGGGGGGCCCTGTCCGGTCTTTTCCGGTTTTTTATGCCGTTTGCGTACACAAGGCTATAGTTCCCCAATTTAAAGGTTCCGGAACTGAGGACGGGGAACCTTCAGTTTGACCTTCCCACCCCAGGGGATCTTATCAAAACTTTGCATCCAGACTGTGAGTTGCTCATGCAATGCGTGATAATCAGGAGTTCCGAAGTACACCTCTTTGAACCATTTCTTTTTGTTAAGGTGGTTTTCAGTGTCCCTACCATCAAGAAGACTTCTGTGCACGCGGAGATATTCTTCCGGAGTCAAGCCATCATAACCGACAAATTTTGAAGGTCCGAAGAACGGCTTACCACTCTCTTCAAGGACGTAGAAGACACGAAATCTATTGAGCAGTCCTACAAGCTCGGAGTATCTATGCAGGGATTCGTTGAACGTCCTGATAGCATCAAATACGTGTTTAGGTCTTGTGACAAAATTTGGCATCACCGTCTCCAGTGTAGATTCCCTGTTGTAATCCTGATGAAATAAGCAGAAGGCTTGAAGAATGAGGGTGTTGGTGACAGATTTAGTGACTATCGGAGCGTTTGGTGACAGACTCGAGTGATTTTATACAGATAGTACGGGTTTTTATGCTGTTTAGGGTACTAAAGTATATAAGCCCCCAAATTTTACGTACTGTTTGCGCCCGGTGTCCAGAGAACATCATCGGCCCCTTTATTATTGGCATGACGGGCGGCGACAAATAGCAAATCCGACAGACGGTTAATGTAGGCCACGGCAGGCTCGCCTACGGGTTCGTGAGTTGCAAGGGCGGTTATGCGCCGCTCGGCCCGACGTGTCAGGGCGCGGGCCAGATGAAAATGGGCGGCGGCGGGGGTTCCCCCCGGCAACACGAAAGAGCGCAGGGGATTAAGGTCGGCATTGAGCCGGTCAATTTCCTCTTCCAGACGTGTGACCTGAACGGGGGTGATGCGCAGGGCTTTGTCTGTACTTTCACCGTCATTGTCCGGCGGGGCGGGGCGGCATAAATCAGCGCCCAAATCAAACAGATCATTCTGGATGCGGGCCAGCAGACTATCCAGCGTCTCATCGTTGGCCGTATGGAGCCGTACCATGCCGATGGCACTGTTGGCTTCATCTACCGCTCCATAAGCCTCGACCCGCCTATCATGCTTGGGACGACGTTGGCCATCTCCCAGAGCCGTGTCACCTTTATCTCCGGTTTTGGTGTAAATTTTATTGAGGGTTACCACGATGCAACGCTAACGCTAAATACTCTTCTGCCAGTTTGCGATTGCTTCACCGATTTCGTTAGGACTATCTTCCTGAACAAAATGTATGCCCTTAACGGTGACTTCCGTCTGGTTTTTCCACGAGCGGCAAAAATCCCGTTGTACGCCTGTCAAAATGGCACCCGGCTCGGCGTTGATAAACAATTTTGGCATATCCGTTTCGGCCATGAATTTGGCGTAATCCTCAACAATGGCGACGACATCTTCCGGCTCCCCCTCCAGTGGGATCTGGCGGGGCCATGTCAGGGTGGGGCGGCGGCTTTCCCCTTCTTCAGAAAACGGCCGCCGGTAGACGGTCATTTCTTCTTCCGTCAGATCGCGCAAAACAGAGCCGTTCAGGACTCTCTCAACAAAGATATTGTTTTTCAAAATCATCTCCTCTCCCGCCGGAGAGCGAAACGCCTTGAATATATCGCGGGCTGCCTCGCTCCACTCATCCCAGCTAAGAGGACGCACGATGGCCTCCATGTAAGCAATGCCTTTTACGCGGTCCGGATGCCGCCGTGCCCAGTCAAAGCCAAGGGCCGATCCCCAGTCATGAATGACCAGTGTAATGTTGTCGCCCGGGTTCAGCGCTTCAAGGATGCCGTCAAGATACTCGCGGTGCTCTACGAAACGATACCGGTCCGGGCCGGAGGGCGAGAGTTTTTCCGACTCTCCCATGCCGATTAGATCGGGCGCAATACACCGCGCGCTATCTGACAGATGGGGCATGATGTTGCGCCACAGATAGGACGACGTAGGATTGCCGTGTAAAAACACGACAGTCTTATCAGATGTAACGTCTCCTATTTCCACGTATGCCATCTGTTTGCCCTGAACGGAGACATGCTTTTTCGGATGTTCCGCAGAGGAAATTTTTTGATCACTCATAAGTTTAACTCTCCGTGTTTTTTGGGGTTTGTATACTGACTTTATCAGGGAATAAAATAAAGGTAAAAATAATGATTTTCCCGCAGGAGGGGTCATTGCTTGCATGACGTTATTAAACGAATACCTAAATCAAGAGTGTCGTAACCCAGAAGATATCCATATTTCTTCTCCCATGCACCGGACTTCAAATCCTCATCAAGTTTTTTAAGTGAAGGCTCAACGCCATCCATCGACCAAAAACATGACATGGCTTTACGCACCGAAAGATCAAGATAGGCCTCAGGACGTCGCCAATAAGCTCCTACGAACCCGTCACCGCAGTCATGAGGGACAGGAACAACATCAATAGAAACCGGGCCCATCAGTTTTTCGTATGCACTGAATGGAAAGTGTTTATCAAAATTCGAAGGTGTTCTTTGCGGAAAGTAATCGTCAAACCAAAAAGCGCCTTTCGAAGGGTCAAATGTCAATAAAACCACAGGTCCCTTTGAAACACGGCGCATTTCAGCAAGACCTTTAGCCGGATCAGACCAGTGATGCACCGTAAAGACCGCCATTGAGGCGTCAAACTGATCATCTTCAAAGGGCAAGTCCTCCGCATATCCCTGCATTACTTTTGTCTTGCCGGGTTTGCGCTGGGAGATCATTTCTGCGGAAGGTTCGATGGCGGTAACGCACCGGTCATGCGGTTCATAAGACCCTGTGCCGGCACCCACATTTAAAACCGTTTCGGCAGTTCCCAGTGCTTTCCATATAGTCTTTTCAATACGACTATCGGCCTTTCTGAAATCGGAATAATTTGTACCGATTTTGTCATATTTTGCGTCCATATTTCGCTTACCTGATTGTTGCTATCCGGTACATTAAGCACTTTTTCAGTCACCCGGCATCCGGTTAAGAACAGGAGCTCTCTTAATAGCAAATGGTGGTGCAAAAATTGATTTTAAGTTTTTATATATTAAAGCGTCAAAAGAGTGAATATTCCCTTGCTGTTACTGAAAAAACGCCTCTTTGGCCACTCATTCTCTAATCTTGGGCAACGGCCAGTTTCTCCGGCGTGGTGGGGATGGAAGCGTCCTCGTTCATCTCCTTGGCCGTTGGCCGGTAACTCCATGGTTTTACCCTAATCTAGGGTTTTTATTCTTTTTCATTGTTGATTTTCCCTTTAACGGTACTGAGCCTCGTTGAGTAGCCAGTAGGCTTTGGTGTTAATAAACACCTTCTCATTCTGTATATAGTCAAAAGGTGTGCGCCCCCATTTGTCCTGCGCTGTCGGGTCTCCTCCATGGTCTAACAACAACTCTACCAACGATGGAGATTTGCTGAATCTAACGGCATCATGAAGGGGTGATCTTCCAAGCACATCCCGAACATCTACATTCGCTCCATGTTTCAGGAGTACCTCTATCTCTTCTTTGTTTGATCTACTATAAACTCTCGCCGCAACATGCAGGGGCGTTCTTCCGGCAAGATTACGTGCCTCTATGTCTGCGCCATATTCCAGTAACAGTTTGACTTTTTCATAGTTTTCCTCTGCGGCGTTATGCAAAGGTGTTTGGCCAATCCCGTCACGTGCATGTATATCTGCCCCTCTTTCTAGCAATACCCTTACAACTGCTGGTGCTACGGCTTGATAGAGTGGGGTCTCTCCTAAGAAATTATCCTTGGCCTCTATATCTGCACCATTATCCAGAAGCGCCATTATGACTTTCGGGTTGCGTCTGTGGGCAACTGCTATATGCAAAGCGGTTCTATCAAAACTACTAGTGCTGTGGCGGGCTTCCGGGTTGGCCCCATGATTAAGTAGCAGTTTCACCATCTCCAATGGAGTAAAGTGCAGTAACGCAATATGCAAAGGTGTGTAGCCATTCTTGCTACGTGCCTCTATATCAGCCTCGTGTTTCAGCAATACTTCTAAAACCGCCACCTTTGAAGCCACGCGCAGGTGATTGTCTTCTTCCTTTTCATCCCAACTTTGCAGCCCTTCCATATTGAGAAAATTATCAATTTCTGAGCCGGCGCAGAGACCACATGAATTTATGGCTATATGTAGCGGTGTCCAACCAATTTTGTCTCTGTCCTCTATGTTAGCACCAGCTTTGATAGCAGCATCAACATCTTCAGCCGACGCACTAAACATAAAACTCCTATCCAGCAATACATTATCCTCTTGCGCATAAAGAATAGAGGGCAATAGGCCCAGACAGCACACCCAAACGCAGACGATAAGTAACTTCTTCATATCTCTAATCTCATATAGTTATTATTAAGCGACCAAAGGCATCTTTTTGGGTCTTATATACAAAACGTCCTTTATGCGCATTGCTCACAAGCCTTTGTAATGCGCCTGTTTTCGTCACAATCTGCGCATTTTTTACAGTTTTTCTACGAACTGGTAAAATATAACTCTGCCATAATCAGTATAACCGCTACGAACTGCATGATAACCCGCAACCGCATCAGGTTTTGAGAACGACTGGAAGACCCCGCCCGCATCATGTTCCATAACCCTGCCAGTAAAAACACCTAATACAACGAGGAGGGCAATGGATGTTAACAGGGCTTTCCCTCCAGCTTTCACCATTACTAAAAACGGATACGGTCGCGGCCATGCTAAGCGATCTTAACGCTTGAGTCTGCGGCGTCCAGCGCGGACTAAAAGCCGGAGCACGGCTTTTAGTCTGCAAATCCTCTTATAGAGGATTTGTCCGCTTGGACCGGAGATTGTGATTGTTTGTGCTGTTCTTTTAATTCTTGTTCATGAGGCAGACGGTTAATCAGTTCGCCGATCACGTTCCTTGCATGGGAAGCAATCTCGAAAGTGATATTTGGATCAACAACTCTGGTAATATCCTTTCCAAACTCCTCCTGTTTGATTTTATCAATAAAATTTGCGTGGAATTGTTCCCGGCCAACCGGCCCACCCTCATTAATCATATAATGATTAAAAGCCTTCACCAACCGCTCCGGGTCGACGGTTCCTTCATCCAGAACCAACCCTAAATCAAAAAGATCGCGGCCCTTTCGGCGTTGGTAAAGCGCGCGCAATTTCGTGCCCATGAGTTCGTCAACCGTATAGGTGGGGATCTCCACTTTACCGGAGCCAAGCGGTGACGACAAACTGAAGGGCCTTGTGACGGTACCGTACAGGCTGTCATGTTCGCGTGTATTGATTTCGACCTTGAGTGTGGCATCCTCAGAAGGAGCATCGGGCGTTGCCGTGGTCTTGTAATGATATAAAAGTTTATGCCCCCGCTCGCCCCGGTCCCAGTCGGCCTCGCCCAGCCAGGGATCAAGCGCAGACCTTATAACACCAAGGGTTTCTCCTATTCTCTCCCCCTTGAGTTGAACCATGTCTATATCTTCCGAGAAGCGGGCCGGTGTGGCCCGGTGCAGTTTGTTAAAAGCCGTGCCCCCGCGCATAGGATAATTCTCTCTCAGCTTCGGCTGCGAATAGATGTCAAGCATAGCCTTTGAGACAATCAGATCTTTTTCAATCTGGTCATTATCCACCCAAGGAACATGCTCTGCCCATTCGTCAAGATATTCTGGAGATATCAAAAGTCCGGGTCCACAACGTCGTTGATGTTGAGTTGCCAGTCATCGGCATAGTCAGGCAACAGGGGCAGGTCCGGACGCAACCGTGCGACGCAATTTGCGCGTTCGCGGACATAATCCTTAAGTGGACCGGTACGGTCAGCGTGTCCGAGGAACTCCATCAGATATCCGAGGCGCTGCGACCAGCTGACTGGTGCCGTACCGGCAACATCGACGAGCAGATACGGATCGATCTTGCCTCCCATCGCCTTGATGATGTTGGCGACATTGTAGAGGCCGCCCACCTCCAGCCGGTAGCCGACTACGTCAAGCGCGGTTGCCTCGGCACTTGAAGTGCGGTGGACGTTGCTGGTGGTCTCAAACATGCGCACGGGTATATCGGCCAGCCTCTTGCGGACATGAAACTCGACCCGAACCCGGCCACAGCGGATCGGTCGGCGGGGCTTCTCGACCATGACCTGAAAGACCTGTGGTGCCTGATGCGCGGCTCCGTGATATTTGGCTGCGGTGAGCAGGCCGATATAATAGTCAAGGCCGAGGTGCTCCATCAGGCCGGGGATGAAAATGCCGGCTGGCAGGCAGCCTATATTCCGGTATCTCTTTTCTTTAAGGATGACGTTGAAGCCACGCACGGGATGTGCGATCAGTTTCTTTTTCTGCAGACGATAAAGGGCATGGCGGATGCCGTCTCCGGAGACGCCAAGCGCCGCGCGCGCTTCCCCGGTCGTGAAGTACCATCGGCCGGACCGGTTCAGATCATCAATGTATGCTTGGGCATAGGACATAATAGGGCATTGATACACCCTTGTGATGCGTTTTGCAAATCATTACTTTGTGAGGTAGTGACAAGCATCCTATCAACCGGTCCGGTTTGAAGGATAGTTTATGACTGGCTGGCAGTGCTACCCTTCCTTGGAGCAATTCAAAGGGGGAAGGTCATTTCTACGAACTGGTAAAATATAACCCTGCCAGTAAAACTCAGCATAAAACCCTGAATTAATGCTGTCATGAACTCGTCCTGAATTGCAATTTTCCGTCTTGAAGAGAAGACCCTGGAATCTCACTATAGGGATTAAGGCTTTGCGGTGAATATGCAGTGAATAACCTTGACCATGTGCCAAACAGCCCTTATAAATCCAATTATGCGGCGAATATGCGGCGAATAATGTGGTGAATAAGCGGCGAATAATATGTGGGTTCATGAACTGGAAAACTGGACGAACTTCAAATGGGATTCAGAGGCCCTCGCTTCCAAGCTGGCTAATGTACGCTATCGTCAGGGGCTTTTGCTTGGACGTATGGAAGGGCTTGGCTTTGATCTGGAAGAGGTTAGCCTGAATACGCTCACCGATGACGTGGTGAAATCATCTGCTATTGAAGGCGTAAACCTTAATCGTCAAAAAGTCCGCTCCTCTATTGCCCGCAGGTTGGGCATAAATGTTGGCGGGCTTGTTTCCTCCGGCCGCGACGAAGATGGCATTGTCGAGATGATGCTGGATGCTACGCAGAATTTTTCTGAACCACTAACAAAAGAGCGCTTGTGTAACTGGCATGCAACCTTGTTTCCAGACGGGACTAGCGACGGGCAAAAGATTAGGACAGGTGACTGGCGAAAAGAACGAGACGGACCCATGCAGGTTGTTTCCGGTGACTATGGTAAAGAAAGAACTCACTATGTAGCTCCCGACGCCAACCGGCTGGAAGAGGAGATGCAGGAGTTTCTTGAATGGTTTGATAACGACCCTGACATCGATCCGGTTCTGAAGGTTGGGATCGCTCACTATTGGTTTGTAGCCATCCACCCCTTTGAAGACGGGAACGGGCGGATTGGGCGTGCCATTTGTGACATGGCACTGGCTCGCGCAGATGGGACACCGAAACGTTATTTCAGTCTATCATCCCAGATTGAGGCTGAAACACAGCATTACTACAGTCATCTTGATAAGCAGGGTCGCCTCGGCTCTTCGGATCTCACGGGTTGGCTGTCATGGTATCTGGACTGTCTAGAGCGGGCTATTGCCAATGCTGAAAAGACAATTAGCAATGCTCTGTCCAAAGGGGAACTATGGGGCACCATCGATCCGTCAACCGTTAATGAGCGCCAGCAACTCATTATTAACCGCATGCTTGAGAAAAATTTTGTAGGGCATATGAACACCTCCAAATACGCTAAGATGGCCAAATGCTCAAATGATACGGCACTCCGTGATATTAAGGAGTTGAAAGATAGAGGAATCCTCGTTCAAAATCCCGGTGGCGGGCGAAGCACCAGTTATAGGTTACCCGACTGGGAACGTGAAGAAACCAAAACCAGACGGTAAGCGCACAACACTCCTTAAGAGGCCGCACTCACATCCCGAAGATACGGGTGAGTTGCACCCCATTTAATTGGTCCATCCGGAATGTCAGTGAAGATGTTGCCCAAACTGAACCCGGACCGGTCATAAACCAACTTTCAAACCGGACTTGTTGATGGGGGCAAACCAGTCTACGACCCCGAAAATAAATCATGAATACGCTCCCCATAGAAGCGTGTATGGAAGTAAGGTTAACTAATTCGAGTGGGAGAATTGAGTATGAATGGCAACCAGCCAGAAAACGTGATCACCAGCGGCGATATTGATCGGCTTGTCACTAATTTCTATTCCAGGGTGCGCAATAATCCCGATCTCAGCCCGATTTTCAATAAAACTATTGGCACCGATTCACAGGCCTGGAGTGAGCATGAGGCCAAGATTGCCCAGTTTTGGAGAAAAACTTTTAAGCTAGATAGTGATTACTCTGGAAACCCATTCCTGGTTCATCAAAATGTCTCAGGAATTGAACCCGGACATTTTGCAATCTGGTTAGAATTATTCGAGGAATCTGCGTATGCCACAATTGGCAGTAAAAAGGGCTCCATCATCACCTCAATGGCTCATCGTATATCTAAGTCACTGTTGATAGGAATTGAGAGCAACAGAAAAACTTCAAGAGAGTCACCATAGTTGTGATGAATTTCTTCTACGTGGATCGCGGGAAGGGCAGGGCAACTCAATAAAACAGGCACCTGACAATTTAGTCACAAAAACTAATGATTTTGGTGACAGATTCAAATGATTTTTTACAGTTTTTCTACTCATTGAGAAAATATAGCCCTGCCATAATCAGCACAACCGCCACGAATTGCATGATAACCCGCAACCGCATCAGGTTTTGAGAACGACTGGAAGACCCTGACCGCATCATGTTCCATAACCCTGCCAGTAAAACACCTAATACAACGAGGAGGGCAATGGGTATGGCGGCATCATAAAGAAAAGTCATGAGGGTGCGCTTCTTTCGCTAGTTTGTGCCGTCCAGCAGGCGGCGTGCAATAATATGGGCCTGAATCTCGGCGGCACCCTCAAAAATATTGAGAATGCGTGCATCGCATAACAGGCGGGATACGGGATATTCCAGCGCAAACCCGTTGCCGCCGTGAATCTGGACGGCATTGTCCGCTGCACTCCACGCCACCCGTGCGGCCAGAAGTTTGGCCATACCGGCCTCAAGGTCGCACCGCCGTCCGCTATCTTTTTCCCGGGCCGCAAAAAGGGCGATCTGGCGTGCCGCCATAATTTCTGCCGCACCCAGCGCAATCTTGCCGGCAACCCGGGGAAAGGTTGCAATGGGTTTGCCGAACTGATGCCGCTCCCCGGCGTAATCCACGGCGCTCTCAAGGGCCGACACCGCCACCCCTACGGCGCGGGCGGCCGTCTGGATGCGGGCGCTTTCAAATGTGCGCATGAGTTGTTTGAAGCCTTGTCCTTCCACACCGCCCAGCAAATTGTCAGCAGACACCTCAAAGCCGTCAAAAGCGATTTCAAACTCTTTCATGCCCCGGTAGCCCAAAACGCCGATCTCGCTGCCCTCCATGCCTTCCGCGGGGAAGGGGATACTATCGTTACCTTGCGGCTTTTCTGCCAGAAACATGGAAAGGCCCCGGTAACCCTCTTCCGTTGTGCCGGTGCGGGCCAGAAGCGTCATCAGATTGGCACGGGCCGCATGGGTTATCCATGTCTTGTTGCCGGTGACTTTATAATTCTCACCTTCCCGTGTTGCCCGGGTCGTAAGGGCCGCCAGATCGGAACCCGTGTCGGGTTCGGTAAAAACGGCTGTGGGCAGAATGTCGCCGGAGGCAATGGCGGGCAAAAACTTTTGCTGTTGTTCCGGTGTTCCACTGCCAAGAATAAGTTCGGCGGCAATTTCCGAGCGGGTTCCCAGCGAGCCCACTCCGATCCAGCCTCTGGATAATTCCTCCGAGACCACGCACATGCTTTCCTTGCCCAGCCCCAGTCCGCCATGGGCCTCGGGAATGGTAAGGCCAAACACGCCCAGGTCCGCCATGCGCCGAATGACTTCATAGGGAATATACTCATCGGCAAGATGCCAGCCGTGAGCGTGAGGCACGATAGACTCATCGGTAAAACGCCGCATCTCCCGCCCCATAGAATCCAGCGTGTCGTCAAGGCCGGGATCACCAAAGGGATAAGCGGGTGATGCATCTCCAAACCGTGCTGCCAGCGCATACCGCACGGAGGCCGAAGCGCCTTCCCGTATCAACAGGCTGACACTTGGCGTATGAAATTCATGAAGGGCGTCGTCACTTACGCCCATATCGGCAGGGCGGACGATCTCGCCCTGATTCATCGGCAAGCCGCCGGCCATCTGTGCCAGATATTCCCCGAAGGCAACCTGCAACAAAAGGGCTTCGGTCACGCCAAAGCGGTTTTGCTCCTCAAGGCGGCGACCCCATGCCACCATCTGGCGCAAGGCTTCACCATACGTAGCGTACCATGCCATGCCATGAAGGGCGATTTGCTCACGGTCAAGAACATCACCTGAGACAGGCCCATCGCCTACAAACGTTTTTGCTCCCGACCGTGCCGCCGACAGCAAACGCTCCGCCGCCTCAACCCCGCGTCCGGCATGGTCAAGAAGATCCGGCAGACAGGATGCCGTGTCATCCGCATGGCTGGAAACAGGAACAGGCATAATTTTCACACTCTACACTGCCGCCTTCGTCAAGGCAAAATCAGGCAAGAGCGTCAATCTGATCGTCGGTCAAATTACCCGGCACAAGAGTTACGGGAATAGTAAACGCCGCACTTTGTGTCAGAAGGGAAACCAGCGGTCCCGGGTTATCCTTATTTTCTTCTCCAACCGCTAACACAAGAACCGCAATGGTATTGTCCTCTTCAATCAGGGCACGTACCTCTTCCGTCTTGCGGCCTTCACGCACCACCAGTTCGGGCATGGCTCCCGTGATGGCGTTTACGTCTGCCGCGTGACGGTGCAATAAAGCTTCCGCCTCGCCACGGGCTTCTTCTTCCATAATATCCTGCACACCAAGCCAATGCTGAAATCCCTCCGGTTCCAACACCACCAACAACGATACGATGCCATTGGTATGCAAAGCCCGCCGCGCTGCAAAACGAAGAGCCACGTGAGATTCCGGAGTGCCATCTATCACCACCAGAAACTTGCGCGGTGCTTGTGTATCAGATTTTGCGTTCATTTTACTATGCTGCCATCAGAAGCCATCCGGGCACAAGATGGCCGTAATTACCCCAGAAAACCAACATATTTTCGCACCTGCTCCAAAACAGGTCCGGCAATGGCCTGAGCACGTTGAGTGCCATCCTCAAGAACGGCATCAATATGGCCCGTATCGGCCATCAGGCGGGTCATGGTGTCATTGATGGGAGCCAGCACTTCGATGGCACGTTCTGCAAGATCTTCCTTGAAGACAGCAAAGGTTGCGCCTCCAAAGCGGGTGAGGGTCTCTTCTACCGTCTCGTTTGCCAGTGCGGCATAGATATTAACAAGATTAGCCGCTTCCGGGCGTGTTTCAAGGCCGTCGATGCTGTCCGGCAAGGGCTCAGGGTCGGTTTTCGCCTTGCGTATTTTTCGCGCAATATCATCGGCGCTATCGGTCAGGGTAATGCGGGACATGGCAGAGGTGTCGGATTTAGACATTTTTTTGGTGCCGTCGCGCAATGACATCACCCGGGTGGCCGCCCCCATAATGAGCGGCTCCGGCAGAGGAAAGAATTCATCCGCGTTAAAGTCATTATTAAACTTTTGAGCAATATCCCGCGATAACTCCAGATGCTGCTTCTGGTCTTCCCCGACCGGCACATGAGTAGCGCGATAGGCCAGAATATCAGCCGCCATCAACACCGGATATGTATAAAGGCCGACCGAGGCATTCTCCCGGTTAGACCCTGCCTTTTCCTTGAACTGGGTCAGGCGGTTCATCCAGCCGATGCGGGCAACGCAATTCAGGATCCACGCCAGTTCGGCGTGAGCCGCTACCCGGCTCTGGTTGAAGATAATCTGCCGGACGGGGTCAATGCCCGCCGCCAGATATGCCGCCGTGACCTCCCTCGTGTTTTGCGCCAGCAATTCAGGGTCCTGATAGGTCGTAATGGCATGCATA
>JBAJNM010000059.1 GCA_036881865.1 Parvularculales bacterium
CTACCGGCTGAGTTTCATCCGCCTGCAAATGTGATGGATGGAAAACCAGTAGAATACCCAGAAAACACGTTGCGGCCATGCGTAAACCGACATTCATTCTCTCGGAACAATATTGCGAATATTCGTGTTTTCTGTATGTAACCATTATACTCACTCCATTTCATATAATATGCAGCTCAAAAGATTAAAGGTAATGCAGACTCCCACATAGAATCATAATATTTTAATTTTGATTATTCATTATATATTTAATTATTATTGCTAACAATACATTTATTATTATTAATTTTCAATGATTTAGAAAGTGCGTATTATATTGAATTTAAAAGAAATAACTCAATCTTCCATAAATCAGTCCTGACCCGGAAAGGGATTCTTTTAAGTGCGTGGATGAGTCTACTATTTCCATCCAAGCCACATCGAAACCGATCCTGCCACCTCGATTACGGAAACCAACGCCGAACCCTGTCAAATCCCCGCCTTCAATACCGATACGGTTTTGCTCAAATACATTGCCATGATCAAGCACGGTATACAGTTCAGGAGTTCCGAAAGTTTTCGCATAGTGCTGATTTCGAGATTGCGGTAATTGAAATGCTATTTCATTACGCATCAGAATACCGCGATTACCAAAAACAACTGACTCCCTCAATCCACGAATCGTTGAGTATCCGCCATATGCGACCTGCTCTGAACCAAATAATTGATCCGGTGCATATTGCCCGTTCAATTGACCGTTATAAGTCCAGATATTTTCATTTTGAATGAAATATTTGAAATAACTTAGGGAGCCGGTCATGCTTCTGAATTGACCTTTCGGTGACCCGGCAGGTGCATCATTGTCATCATAAGCATCCAGAATATTAAGTCCCTGATGATATGCCGCCGATGTGATCAACTGCCCATCCCAGAATTGACGGGAATGAATGAGTTCCACCGTGGAAATCGAAAGGGCACGGCTTGATACATCAATAAGGCTACCCAGGATGAAATTCTCGGTATTTTTTCTGGTGAGTTTTCCTGTTAGTGATGTAATGGAGGTTTGGTCTCTATGGAGAACGCGGGAAATGCTAGTATTTATGGATTGAGAGTGACCCGATGTCTCAATATCTGAGAAATTACCGCGAATTTTGGAATTGTATTCACTCAGGCTGCCGTTAACGGAGAAAGTCCAGTAACCATAGGGAACAGATATATGTCCCGTGTAAGTGTCGCTTCGTGGATTATCATGAAAATAATATGGATTACGGGTCGTCGACCGCTGGTAGCTGAATCTCAGTTGATCGTTCAACTCAAAGAGATCATCTAGTTCCAGGTCAAGTTTTGACTGATATTTCCCAGTAGATGTGGAACCCAAATTATCGAAGCCTATGCCTACTTGCCAAGTTTTGGATTTGTTCCTTGATATCTTTAGAACGGAAGAACCTTGATTCTGACCAGCTTCGATTTCAATTGTCGCATCGTTAGAACGGAGACGGTTAAGTTGGTAAAGCCCTTGTTCTACGTCACGTAAGTTTACAGGCTTGCCAATGAGACCGGGAAAAGCAGTATTGATCTGATTTTTGTGTGTTGCTGAATCATCGTCCATCACAATTGAATCCAAGCGACCTTCAATAACGATGATCTCTAGAATACCGTCTGATAGATCCTGTTCGGTGAGTAAAGCGCGAGAGGCAATGTACCCCTGCTCAATGTATAAATATGTGATTATTTCAAGGATATTGTTTAGAGCAGAAACTCCGATACATTGACCTTCAAATTCTGCGACTGAATTATCAACAATGGTATTTGGCAACAACGTAACGCCAGTTACCAATATCGTATTAATGTGCAAACAAGCATCTTCAAATTGGGTAATATTTCGTTCTGGTGGTAAAAAATCATCACCATCAGGCGGTTGTTGATCTTTCCTGTATCGTTCTATTTGTCGTTGATTCTCGTCAGCCGCACGGTCACGTTCTAATTGTTCAGCCTGATTCACGGAATCTATTGTATTATGCGTCTGAGCTTTAACTATAATCCCTTGCATAGATAGACATGCAACCAAAAATATCAAAAACAATAATTTCAAATGTCCACTTTTAATACATTTAAGATGGGCGAATTTAAGAAGGGCATTCCAGTTTTGATACCCAGACAACAATATAATTTTTTCTATTTTACATAATCTACACATGACCATATTAACCCAATCATTTCAATAAAACTTCAGATTTTTATGGCCATTGATAGCATGTTATCATTTGAGTTTATTAATATTTTCTATGTCAAATATTATATAGTCAAATTATTATTATTCATTATTTTTTATTCTGCTTCTCAATTTTGGGGAGGTCTGTTTCCATATCTTTCGGGGGTTCGAAAAATGCAATAAATTCCAATACGTTGCTTATGCAGATGACATTCATCGTCATCACCGTCAAAGTAGAATACGGATGACAGGTCATCGAGGTGATGCGGCATCGTCAGGTGGTTTTGACCATTCTTGGTCATTGCATGCCCCTTTATGGTGAAAATGTGCGTGAGAGCTCATTGTTGTCAACCAATTTGACATTTTTCAGCACTCATCATGTATACTTCGACTGGACTAACAGGGGCTATAATTTCTGCTTGATAATGCATAATTCTTGTATGATCCGTTCCATATGAAGGTTTGATTTTAGCTTGCCTATTTTTTGGTTGAAGGATATGGGTGTTTTTCATCTTTCTCGCGTGCACGTTTCCATGCTGGGCGGGACTCGCAACGAGCGGCATAGGCGGCAATTGCAGGTTCCTGCTTAGGATCAATGCTCTCATATTTGATGGCAAATACCACCTGATTGCCAATCAGTATGTCTGCCGCACTGAAATTTTCTCCCAGCAGATACTCCTTTCCGGTTAGCCCTTCGCGCAGCGTGTCCAGAACACGGGTGAAGTCACCCCAGGCCGCCTGGCCCGGATTGAGGGGTTCTTTACGCGGGAAGAATTGATCCATTACGGCGGGCTCGAAACAACTCCCCCCGAAGAACAGCCAGCGCAGATATGTGGCACGCTCCATCGTTGCCCCGGGTGCAGGAGAGAGTTTCGATTGCGGGTAGGCGTCAGCGAGGTATGACAGGATAGCGCCTGTTTCAGATACCGTAACACCGCCATGTTGAAGAACAGGGACTTTCTTCATAGGGTTGAGAGCACTGAAATTTTCCTGAGTCTGATCACCATCATTCAGATTTATGATATGTAAATCATAGTCAATACCGAGTTCTTCAAGCATGCATAAAGACATCGAAGATCGTGTATGCGGGGCATGATGTAAAATTGGTTTTGGGTACTCCATTGGTCTCTCCTTGCCGATGATTGTTTTCATCTCAAACTATGGGGTGTTGAGGATATCCAGAAGCTTATCGAAACATTCACTCCAGCCACCATTGTGATTGTCGCGGGAATCTTCTGAACTTAGACCTTGTTGTGTGAAAGTCATTTTCGTCTTGCCATCTGATAACTCCTCCAAATCCACTGTGCACAGTGTCTCAAAGTTTGGTATGGCGCCGCCTATGTCACTCTTCCAGGCATGGGTAAAAACCAGTCTTTCAGGTTTTACTATCTCACGGTATTCGCCAGCATAGCGTATTTCATCACCAGCTGAATTGATCATGCAAGCTTCATATGATCCTCCGGCCTGGATCTTACCCTCATCTTCACCCACGTATAATCCATCAGGTGACATCCACTTCATCCTTAATTCATGGTCCGTCCAGGCTTTCCAGACCCGTTCACGCGGCGCATCAAAGACACGTTCAATAACAAGTATGAACTCA
The DNA here is from genome assembly GCA_036881865.1 of Parvularculales bacterium. NCBI lineage: Bacteria > Pseudomonadati > Pseudomonadota > Alphaproteobacteria > Parvularculales > Parvularculales bacterium. The sequence continues at coordinate 3,795 of JBAJNM010000059.1, forward strand.
TTTTCCTTGGCCTGATCCATTTTAGGCCTCGAAGATCATTTCAAAGCCCCCGAAAATGCAACGCTTTCCATCATAGGGCATTGGGTAAACGTCCGGCTGCATTCGCGGGTCTTCCATCATCTTCTTCATACCGGTGTCACGTGTTGCTTTGTCCGGCCAGGTGATCCAGGAGAAAACAACCGTTTCATCGTCCTGTTTTTTGACGGCCATTGGCAGTGATGTGAGTTTTCCGTCAGGTATATCATCGCCCCAGCATTCAACGGCACTCAATGCGCCGAATTCCTTCACTACATCTGCACCGATTTTTGCGTGTTCAAGGTATTGCTCTTTATTTGCAGTCGGTACAGCCGCCACAAATCCATCCACGTAAGTCATTTGATTTCCCCTTTCTTATGTTAATTGCCACTCATGGCAGTTTTGCTATTGGCCATTATCGGTGTCCTCAATCAATAGTGTGTCCAATGCGTCAAAACGTTCATTCCAGTATTGACGCATCATATTCAACCAGGCCCATACTTCATCGATTCCCTTCGTATTGATCGAATAAATGCGTTGCTGGGCCTGTTTTTCAACAGAGATTAAATCTGCTTCACGTAACACCTTCAGATGCTGTGATACGGCAGGAGCACTGATATCAAAGCCGTCATTGATGTCTTTCACCGACAGTTGACCCTTTCTGGCGAGCATCTCCAGAATGCTTCTGCGATTGGGGTCGGCTAATGTTGCAAATTTATCCATGCCTTCAATTTAGGCTATTATTTAATTAAGTCAATACTTAATTACATACTTAATTACGACTTAATTACGATGATCTGAATATCGGATTTAGCAACAAAAAAGACGCTGGTAATAGCAAAACCCTAGATCACCATCAGATAAACAAGACCTGAAAGGAAAGCTCTGGAGAATCCAAGGCCGATATAGATAGCAAAAACTTGTTTTTCCGACATTCAAGAGGTGTGAAAGAAATTCAGATGTTCTTGGAGCCTTGATAGATTACGATACGCTTTCAATACAAAATATACTGCTTTTATAGGGTCAATTATTGTGGGATAACCGCTGACATTCAACTCATGGCCTGCCAGAACCTAACAACGGTGGGCATAATTTAACCACCAGAATCTAGGAAGTTACCACCATGGCAAAACCGTCTATCACCTCGTCTACTGATCTCACATCATCAGCAATAAGTGCTGTAAAAGCAGTCGGTATTGTCATACTGACGCTGTTCCTTGTCTTTATAGGCCAGATATACCCATCGTTCGCCGCAGGGTTTCAAACCATAACATCTAGTGAATTAACAATAGGCGTCTGGTATCCTTCCGATGCACCTGAGCAAGATAGGCGCCTTGGGCCCTTTGACGTCAGGCTGGCTTTTGATGCAGTTCCAAAAACGGATGGTAAATATCAGATTATTTTAATGTCCCACGGCAATTCTGGGTATTTTCGTAATTACCATTTGACAGCCAAGGCTCTGGCCGATGCCGGATTTATCGTCATTGCTCCCATGCATGCCGCCGATGAATTGATGAAGGGTGATGATATCCCGAAGGTATTGGACTGGCGGGTACGGGAGCTTAAAGCCGCCTTTGACTCTGTTCTTGATATCAAAACGTTCAACCGTATTGCGGATATATCACGTATCCATGTCCTCGGACATTCTCTGGGTGCAGTTACCGCACTGAATGCAGCCGGGGCAGGATTCGATATTACATTACTCCATGAACATTGCGCACGGGAGAATGACCCGGCTTTCTGCGAAAGACGAGACAGAGGGCCCTCGCAACGCGGCACAATAACCCCAGATCTAAGTCTTGATATACCTTTGCGGCATTTTCCAGAGGCATTCATCAACGGGGGCGCTGCCGTGGTCGCGCCGGTTGGGCAGTTGGTGTTTTTCGAGGAAGACAGTTTTCTTGCCCGGAAAGTGTTCATTGTCGGCCTTGAGGGAGATAAAATAACTCTACCGCAGTTTCATGCCAAATATTTGGCAGATATTTTTCCGGAAAAATACATAGAACATTATAGCATACGCCCCGGGCACCACTTCGCCTTCGTCGCACCATTTGCCGACCGCGTGCCTGGTAAGGAAAGTATCCCCGTGGCCAAGGATCCGGCCGGCTTTGACCGAAAGGCATTTCTTGATGCAATCAATCAGGATTTGGTGGAGTTTTTCATTTCGCAGTCACAAACGCCATAGTGACATCCTGACATGCTTGTACAAAATGTAATATCAAGCCAGCAGGTAGAATCATGCTGAAGCGTATTGCAATTTCAGGAATCCTGCCATGGACACTGATTTTCTTTATTGGCCTGATTGGGGGACTTTCTTTTTCCTTAAGCAAAATCGCTGTTGAAGGGGGATTAGCGCCCCTTGGGATAGCCTTCTTCCAGGCAATAGTATCATCCGGACTACTTTATATTCTTTGCCTGTTGAGAAGGCGGCCCTTAAAAGAAATATTATACAATATCCGGCTGATTGTCGTGATTGCTCTACTCGGTTGGGTGATCCCTGCTCCCATATTCCATATCGCAGCTGGACATCTTCAGGCAGGTATTCTTGCCATAACGGCCGCATTCATTCCCATGATCACCTATGGTGCATCGATCCCCTTTGGATATGAAAGATTCAACTGGATTAGGATAATGGGGCTGATGATGGGTGTGGCTGCGATCCTGATGATTGTGCTACCAGAAAACAGCCTGCCCGATCGATCTGACATATTCTGGATACTTTTCGTTATGATTGCGATCCTGTGCTCCACAGCGGAAAACATCATCCTGGCGGCAAGGTCAGCTGTAGCATTGGGGCCGGTCCGGCTTTCGCTGGGAATGAATACTGCGGCAATATTGATAATCGGGCCCATCGTATACTGGTCAAATAGTTTTGTCTGGCCAAGCCTGAAGATGTCAGAAGTTGATATAGCTTTGGTCGGGCTCGGATTAGGGTCAGTAATAGCCTATACGATGTTTATCCACGCCGTGAGCCGTTACGGACCGGTTTTTGCCAGTCAGACAGGCTATATCGTAACCTTGGCAGGTGTATTCTGGGGGCTCGCGATCTTCGATGAGATTCATACGCTCTGGGTCTGGGGCGCATTGGTAACAATGATCATTGGCCTTGTGCTGGTCAAACCCCGGAAAATCGATCAATAAGCCATTGCTCATAATGCCTCCTTACTGTACAAGGCCGCCCTGCTTTTGATGACGGCCTGAAAAGGGATTATGGCATCAAGCATTTAAAGAATATGGCCTGCTGCTGCGGCCAAGAGGCAATGGATTGATCATTACCGATGCCAATCACCAGTCCAGAACCATAAAGGCGTCCACCCTTTCGCAGCAATTCAGCAAAAATTCACTTGAATTGCAGCTTGGCAAGATCGAGCCGTCGCGCCAGGATGATATCAAGGCAAAGCAGAGTTACGAAAAACGGCCGATCACCCGGCACCGAGATCAGATAAGGCTGTGGAAGATATACCGTGCCGGCATATCAGACATTGCCTCCAAGGTAGCATACCGTAACTGGCGTCAGTTTCTCCAGATGCACGCGCCCAATGATCCGCTGGCAAAAGCCATCATTGACGCCCGGAACCAATTCATACAGGGCACCACCCGCAGCCATCCCTCCGGCCTCGACCTGTAAGTCCAAAGCATCCGTTCCCGCTGACGATTCCAGCAGAAGACAGTATTCGGGGATCGCTAATCGAAACACCAAATCTGATTTTATGTTATCTGTTCGTTTCTGCTTCAATATGAAAGACCCTCATTATATCTAAATAGAACTGGGGCTAAATCGACTATTCTCAAAATTATGAGATCAGATCATTCATACTTTTTCAGTAAATATTAATCAAAGGTTCAATTCAAAATGGTGAATTAACCCTAATAAATTCAACGTCCGGGTAATTATCCCCAACCAACGGATCCCAAAAATCACCAAGAAATGCTTCAACACCATTTAAATCACTGTTGGCAACTCTTGCCCATGTTACTAGCAATTTATATTTAGCATATTTAGTGATTTCGGAGTCCGAGCGATGGGCACTAATCCTTTCTTTAATATTCCCTTGACCGACACGAACAACAGTATTGAGAGTGCTTTCAAAAAATATCACGTAGACACCATCATAATCTAAATTATTGAGTTTGAGGCGTTCAAAACTACACCATCTGTTGTTTTGACATTTGATCCAGTCTAATTCCATAGTTCCATTCATTACTGCCAATAGACATCAACTGTTCGACATAACCTACCTGTGAAGAATATTAGTTAGGTCAAACTTATGTGATTCAGATTAGACGATTTCGAAATCTGTAATATCAAGATTACCAATGAAATCCTGGAGAACCATTAGGATATCACCATCAGCATTGTAAATGACGGTATCAACTACTTTGTTATTATTTACAGAATCCTTAGATGCATTATGGTTAAACTGCTTCCAGTCGATACCTGCAACATTCTTGAGTTTTTCTAGCGTGCTTGTGTCCTTACTGTCATCTAAGTCTATTTTGATTTTATCCTCCGACCCGTCAAAATCACGGATTTCAATAATATTACCCGCGCTCGCATCTGGATTAAGAATAAAGAGATCATCTCCACCACCGCCACTTATCACGTCAAGACCACCACCACTAATCAGAGTATCATCGCCACTACCACCTAAGATTAGTTCACTCGCGTTACTACCGGTATGATTCTCACCGTTGTTACTTAAGGTAATTGGATTGCTTATAGTAGCGGTAGATTCTGAAACAAGGAGGACCCGATCTCCACTGAGATTTGTTGATTCCACTTCAACTCTGATAGTCTTACCAAGATCGTTGTTGGTAAGAATGTATTCTTGCCCTGTTCCGAGGGCCACAAAAGTACCATCGTCAGTAGAATGCTTCCAAGTATATTCGTTACCCTCCCCTTGAAGGTTTGTCGCGATTAGAGTCTGACCGACATAGGCAAGACCTGTTATATTAACCGATGTTGCATATCCGTAAACAACATATGTTGAACCACCTTCTGACTCTTGCAAATCTCCACTCCCATCACTTTTAGGCGGACGAGCGGTATACGCTCCAATCATGATATCGTCATAACCATCACCATTAACATCACCTGCCGATGATACAGATCTACCACTCTGATCGGCTGTGTTACCACCAGTCACACCATCAAGTCTGAACCCATTGCTGCCATCAAGACTTGAAAGGTCTATGCTCATTCCAAATCCACCAGCCTTGCCGAAAATAATATAACTTGAACCGCTATTGGTTTTACCATTGTGATCCGCACCGAACGCCCCAATGATAATATCAGCGTAGCCATCACCATTGAAATCCCCGGCAGTTGAAACGGAATATCCGCTGTAATCACCGGGATTTTCTCCAATAATTCTAAAGCCTAAATAGCCACCAGGATTTAATGCAGCATTTGTTATATTTCCAATATCAAATGCTTCAGTATTATTTCCATAATCCCTACCGAAGACCACATAACTACTTTTAGTATTACTACCTGCAATAATTCCCCCGATGACAATGTCAGCATTGCCATCGCCGTTCACATCACCAGCTGCAGCTACTGAAAAACCAGCTGGATGGCTTTGAAATAAAAATGAGTGATCAAAACTGAATCCCTCAATTTTGTATCCTTGTATATTATTATTATTCTTTATTCCATTATCAATATCTGACAGGTTGAATACATTTCGAGATTCAGTATTCCCCCTTCCATAAATGATATACACTTTTCCAGCATTCGTTCCGGTACCGGGTGATACAACGAGTATGTCATCGTTACCATCACCGTTAACGTCTCCAGCGTAAGACACAATAGATCCACTCATATCCGTGCTATCAGCTCCCTTAATCCGAAAACCATAGCTACCACCTGTTGAATTTTCAATGTCTTCAAGATCAAAATCTAAGCTGAAACTTTCAGTGCTCGGTCTGCCATAAACAACATAACTGTATCCGAAGTTTGTATCATTACTGCTAAGATCATCCTCCCCTGCAAATGGAGCCCCTATTATGAAATCACTTCTATTATCTCCGTTAAGATCACCAGCATACGAAACTGAATATCCGCTTTTTTCACCATTAGCCTCGCCATTAATCCGGAAACCCCACCCAACATTTTGATTAGTTGTAGGTGGTATTGTTGTTGGGGCCGCAGCAACAATAGCGTTGTCAATTTCGCTAACATTTAAACTAGTACTAGTATATTCGGATTGGCCAAGAATCATATAACTATAGCCGAAACCAGAATTTAAAGCGGCGGATCCTAAGAGAATATCATCTCGCTCGTCACTATTCACATCACCAACTGTGGCGAATACCCGAGATTCTACACCAGTTATTCTGAAGCCTTTGCCAGCTAAATCATTAAGATTAAAGTTTGTATTAATGCCATTGTCATTAGCTAATATAACATAGATCTCTCCGCGATTTGTTCCGATAAGGATGTCGTCATATCCATTATTGTCAATATCACCAGCAGATGAGAGATACATTCCACTACATTGCCCATTGTTACCATCAATACGGAATCCATTGATACCATCAGCAAAGAAGGAAAGACTTGTTGAGCTATTTTGAACAAAACTACTCATTGTTAGGCTGTTGTGATCATCTGGCGTTGTTCCATGCCCAATATTTTCAAGAGTCATCAGTTTGGTATCATCTTCTTCATGATCGTCAGCAGTAATCGTTCCATTTGTATCGAAAATAACCGCATTCCATGTATTGTCGTCTTGCTGCTCGTAACTAATACGAAGATCAAGTCCACTCATTAAAGATTCCAGCGTGTTATATTTTACGCCGAAAGTATTAATGTTAATCTTATCCAAAGTTACATCAAAATCAGTGACCCGATCGTTCTCACTAACGCCAGCAGTTCTAGGCCCCTGATATAATGTGAACCAATTCTCATTACCGCCACCGCTTAAAATGTCTGCACCGGGTCCACCATCAATCACATCATTGCCTGGTCCGCCATCTATCGTATCAGCATCGCCTCCGCCATATAACGTATCATCCCCGCCGGCACCGAAGAGCCAATCTTCACCATCACCTCCCCTGATGATATTATTGCTAACGGTTCCGTATATAACATCATCTCCTGTTCCGCCTTGGAATTCAGAAACAGTCGGTGATGTTCCCTGTCTTAATGATAAATTTACATCTTCATCTGGATAAATCGCCGTGTGAGCAGAACCAACCGTTATATTGGGCTGAATGGTAGCAGTTTTATCTGTTGCGCCATGTATAGTAATCACAATTGTATGCTCTATCTTGTCCGTTACAGATTCATCGACAGCCGTAGCCTGATCGTCTAGAGGTTTGTATTTAATGATGAAGGAATCTGTTCTTGATGTAACACCACCAAGATAACTTCCATCAGAATCGAAGTTATCATCAAGCTCATAAGACCAATTTCCATTATCGTCTATAATCAACTTACCATAATCAAGATCTTGTTCTATGTCTTGAGTACGACCGGTACGCGGTATCAGAGTTCCATCACCTTGAACCCCTGATTTCCTGACAAAAAGGTTTCCAGTTAAATCATTATCATTAAAAACACCAACAAATCCTTTGGAGTTCCGTAAAGGGTTATCTTCGTAAGCCTCGGCAGACCCATCACTACCTACGCCTGTTAAATTAATTGGGGATTTCACGTTTATATCAAATTTTTCAGAAACAACCGCACCATTTGTTCTTGTTTCACTAATGTTTAATGCAAAACTTTGGATGCCAGTGAATATATCATCGGGTGTCCATGTTAATACATCATTCGCATATGAATAATTGCCCACACCAATTCTTCCAGAGGAATCAATACCGGCCAGTTGGATAGTTGTTGTAGCTACACCTTCATTGTTGATTAGTGAAATCGAATTGTATGTCAAAGGCTGATTGTCGAACGGATCAATAGTCGTTAAATTGATCATAGCTGGATCTTGCTTTTGATAAATCACATATTCATCACCAATTACATCAATTCCATTGACTGAGATATCAATCAATTCAGTAGATTTACTTTTATCACCAGCCATAGCAGTAATGCTGATTTTATGATCATTGCTTCCTGTAAATGGATATGTTCCGTTCTTTATAACTATCTGGTTATTATCATTAACTTCATAAAACACGCTGTCCCTTCCTACGACATCATATGTGATCTTGTGATCATGAGGGCCTAATGCATCATTGAATGTTCCAACAACCCCATTGTTGTTACCAAGGTTTACTGTTCCCGGAATTGTGACATAAGTATCATCAAATATAATATCAGCAGGATATTGAGTAACCTCAACATTATGGTAAAAATACTTTTGTTTACTATTTAATAAATTGAATATTTCAACTTTTATTTGAAAATTATATTTATTTGACTCACGGTAATCCAAGTTACTCATGGAGAGGTTGAATTTTAGATCTTTCATAAAACCATCACCACCAAAAGAAGAAACTTCAGCAGTGGAAAAGTAATCTTTGGCATTAAATTTACTACCATTAAACCGTGATTCTACAAGACCTATACGCGCATCATCACCCTCATTGGAACTCTTTATTACTTCATCGTAATTAACAATATCGAAATTATATACTGAGTCAAACATATCAAGGTCGTTAGCCCATAACCTTGCGATAGGAACACCCCCTCCAATTGTAGTAAGTTCGTTAGCCTTGAATGCAAGTTTTTCTAACGTTACATGTCTGCCATCATCATCGGTAAATATCTCATCATTATCAGTTAACTTGTAAAATACGGGAGCTTCATCCCCATCTTCCAACTCAAAGTTCATCAAATTAGATGAGAATTCTTTCATCGGAGCAGCCGAAGCTCCTTCCGTCCCTGATGCCCCTGATGGAATAGCAGAACTTTTAACTACTGCGCTTACTTTGACTTTAAGGCTTTGGAAGCTTTCATAATCAAGTTCTGTATTTCTTTTGACCCATAATTCGGCAGTATTGCCATTCATTTCTCTATATTCTAATTGTTCAGGTAAATTGGTTAACTTCATTTCATGGAAGATCATTGAATCTTCTTCAATTGTAATTTCAGCTAACTTTAAACCATCCTTATAGTAACCTTCCTTAATGACACATCTGTCAGCAGTAACAGTATAGAAATTTTCATTGCCATCATCATCCGGTGTTACAGTGATTTCGTTTTCATCATCGGTAATGATGATTGTGGTTTTATATGTTTCACTAATTATTCTACCATTTTCAAAATAACGAACTCTTATGTTGATAATAATATTTTTAGGCTGTGATATATCATCATAATCAATTGGTGTCCCGATATAAAACAAATCAAATCCGCTAGATTCTGAATTTCTTGTGAGTATAAATCTGCTGTCAATGGAACCGACCGAAAAAAGTATCGGAGGATTTGTGCTTGAGGACTGACTGCTTGAGGACTGACTGGATGACTGCTCAGATTCTTGAATAAAGCAAAAAGTTGCAAGGTGAAAAAATTCACCCGGTCTAAGTGCATCTCTTCCTTGTTCTTCTTGAAAACGAAGGCTAATGGCACCGTTTTCTTGTCCAGAAGGATTTGTAACACTAATATCGCCTAGTGAATGTGTTCCAGTCACTGCTCCAAATTTCCAAGATTCCGTCATGACCATATCTCCATAATTAATGATTTTATAATAGTTTCCATAGTAAATATATATGAGTCAAGTTATAAATTAGTTATAAATTCGAGAAAAAATGACTTACTGTTGGGGTGTCTTAAATCGCATCAACGAAAAGACTTTC
>JBAJNM010000060.1 GCA_036881865.1 Parvularculales bacterium
CGCCTGTTATGGGATGTCACTTACGCTGATGGTTCATTGCATCGCTTCGAGGATGATTTGCTGCACCGTGTCGCCGGCGAGCTTAACGGTTCTTATGACGATGCTGAGGCGGCGCGCATGGAGGCTATTACCAGCCGGGGTAGCGCCTAAGTCTCAATACTAAACTTCGGGGCTTATATATTTTAGTGCCCAAAACAGCTTAAAAAAACCCCACTATCTGCCGAAATTCACCAGATATTATATCTGAAGACCGTGCTTTGCCGGTTCGGGTCCGGGAACACCGTTGTGGCTCCGATGATTATTGCCCCAGACATAGTTTGAGTAAGGTGATTAATCCGGACGCACACTTGCAGGGCCTTTTAGAGAATTTTAAAAGGGTAACTCACCTTGAATTATGGGTATTTGTGCTATTGCTCTGGCTGGAAAGAGATTTGAATTGATCAATAATCTCCACTCAGCCTGTTCTTTGCCTGCACTCATTGTTGCTCTTACTTCTCTTGCCGCATGCGGGGGCGGCGGAGGTGGTGGTGCCAATACTGGCGCTCCCACGCCGATGCAGGTGACGGTAACGTCACCTGTGCAGTTGCTGGCCATACAGGCGCCATACGGCGACTGCAGGGGTGAATTCAGTGGTGATCCTGATTGGGACCTGCCCATAAAAGGGTTGAAAGCGTTTGCCGATAGTTTGGGGTCCGGAGTTTCGGCGTACGGTACGCATCTCCATATTGTTGACGGGAACTGAGCTGCCCCCATCAATCGGTCCGGTTTGAAAGTTACGACCGGTCCGGGTTCAGCCTGGGCAACATCTTCATTGCATTCAGGATGGACCAGTTAAATGGGGGAGGGTTAATTTTTTGAAGTTCTTGAAAATTAACCAACCCAGCCAGAAAAAGGCTGTGAGACCAATAGCGGTTAAGATCGCCGGTTTAGGATCTTCAAGCGTACTGATAGAACCTGCATATGCAGCAATGATGGCGTAAGGCACAGTGCTGACAAGCCAAAGCGCTAGGAACTTGAAGAATGGCATACGCGTCATACCTGCCATACAGGCCGATACCTCCGGCAGGATCGGCGTGGCACGGGAAAGGAGGATCACGATGGCACCGTGCTTGCGAAAGGTCTGAACGGCTTCTTTGCGCTTCTCCGGGTCTTTGATAAGAAAATTAATCAAGAGTTCACCATATCTTCGGCTGATACCGTAACCGCATGTTCCGGCCAGCAGCAGGCCAACAACACCTGCGATTGCGCCGATCACCGGGCCTAAAAAGAATCCACCAAGAATCATCGTGGTAAGCGTTGGCACCGCGATAAATAAGTCAGCAAATAGCAGCCCTGCTACGATGAGAGCTACCCACATTGGGTCAGAATTCCTGGCCATTTCTAGCCACATCTCAATCTTCTCGACGGTAATGAGGCCGGTTGAGTTGAGAATGATAAAGGTACCGGCAAAGGCAAGCGCCAGAATAAACATGATTTTCAGTAACGGTTTCATAAGGGTTTACCTGACTTAAGGGTAAATGATGGGGATAGCGATTTCTCTGCCTACCTCATCAGTTTTTAACGCGGCGTCTTTATAGGAAGGCGGACCAAACCCAAGCTTTGCGCCGTTGGAAAAGCCCAAGCCTTCAGAGGGAATAATCCCCGTCCAGTTTTTGCTGACCTTACCGGTCATATCTTCATCATGCAGGATTTTAATGGCGAATGTATCGTTCTCGACATTAATGCGAAAACGCATGGTGTCACTTCCGGTAGTCACATTCCGGGTTTGTGTTGCAAGCGCTTTGCCATGATCTATCGGGAAGCCATCTTCGCTGAAGAGCATGGCCATAATTTGTCCCGGGCGTTCGGTATCTATGGCTTCAACCGTTACCGTAACGTCTTTTGCCAGTGCGGGTGAAAGTGTCAGCGTCATCATCAATCCTCCGAATAATAATGCTTGTAGTGATTGATTCCTGGTTAACTCCTTTTCATAAGGCTACGGTCAAGGCGTGGTGTGAGCGCTAGCAGTACACGCAGCAATTTCACCTTGCCGATATTGTTAATCCGTTTGCCTTGCTCAATGCCTGACACTATATCCTGTGCGGCCCGTTGAGGTGTGATTTTGCCTGAACCGCGCCCATGCGTCATCGGTGTATCAACGAGCGGAAGAAACGCCTGTAATACGCGGATATTGGTTTGCTCCAGCTGATAGCCAAGACTTTGCGAGAACACATCCATCCCCCCCTTGGTGCCACAATAAATGGCTGAACCTGTCTTCGGTGCCAGTGCCAGCCCGGAATTGATATTGGTGATGATACATTCACGCCCATCATCCAACATGGCGGGAAGAAGCAAATAGATCAGCGCGCATACGGCAGTGAAGTTCAGGTGAATCTCCGGGATGATGGTATCATAAGAAAAATCATCATCGATATAGGTTGGTGTATTCTGAATCGCCGCATTATTGATCAGCAGATCAATCTGGTTATGTGCTTTCACGATCTTGTCAGCCAACGCTTCATATTCTTGTGGTTTAGATAAATCGGCCGGATAGATCTTTATGCCTTCAAACTCTTTTTCTAATTTTTCTAACCGCACGCCCGACCTTGCGATAACAATGACTTTATTGTTTGGTGCGAGTATGCGCACTATCTCATAGCCAATACCAGATGTGCCGCCAGTGATCACGATCGTCTTGTCTGCAAGTTTCATCTGTTTTTCTCTTTTATCGTTTATCTTAGTGTTGATCAGGGGGATGACATGCCCCCTTCAATCGGTCCAGTTTGAAAGTTAGTGTATTATATGTATGCCGTGCTAACATTCAGGGTGGGTCAGTCAAATGGAGGCAACTCACATAAATATGTATTTGTTTAGAGGATAATAATTATGTTTGAAGCAGGAATAATAATTTTTTTTGGGGTTCATTTAATTCCGCTTTTTACTAATCTAAAAAGTTTCTTACAATCTAAGCTAGGCGAATATCCATACAAGGGGATATTTGCCCTGATCAGTTTAGCTGGATTATTGATGATTATATTTGGGTATGAAAGCGGAACAAACTATCACTATTCAGTATACCCAAACGCTTATTTGTATTCTACATATGTGATGTTCTTTTCTTTAACTTTTCTGGTTGCTGCCAACTTGCCAACATACATAAAAAAGATAACAAGACATCCTATGTCTTTAGGAATTGCTGTTTGGGCAATATTACATCTAGCTGTTAATCCGGATACATATTCTATTATTTTGTTTGGATCATTTTTAGCCTATTCAGCTGTTTCAGCTTTGGTTTCTGAATTGAGGGATGAAAAGAAAAAAGCAAGTGATGCAAAAATAATTTTTGATGCTTTATCTGTTGTTCTCGGTATTTTCATCACTTATTTAGCATTCAATTATCACGAATACATATCCGGGGCTATTTTGGTGTAAAATGAATAGATTGAGAGCCTCCTCAATACGATCTTTAATCAACTCCGTAACTGTGGAGTAGATTCACAGGGGTTTGTAAAGAGAAAACGAAGGGAAAATTCACTTTTCCAGATTATGTAGATGACCCTCCCCCATTTAACCGGTCCACCCTGAAGGTCAGTGAATATGTTGCCTATACTGAACCCGGACCAGCCATAAACTAACTTTCAAACCCGACCTGTTGATGAGGACTGACCACTCAGTGAATTATGCAGGCCGCCAAACCCGATACTCAACACCTCCCCCGGTAAAGATACGGCCTTCACCGATAAAGAATGTCGTATTCACCCAGGCATATCGCTCATCACCCGTCTCGATGCGTGGGTTGGTGTAGAAGTATTGATCCCCGAATTGAGTTTCGTTTCCGCTGGCTGTCGCTTCCTGGACGGCCGTATTCATTTCGAGGAGCCCAAAATACTGCATATACAAAAACGCACCATCATGGGTTTCGATCTGCGCCCTAACGTCTAGCCGAAGGAAACCGTCAGACCCAATTAGGGCCCACTCCCCACCTCCCAGAACGTTTCCCCGGATACGCTCTCCGGACACTTCACCACCTTTGATGTCGTAAACCAACCGTGTGCCAATTGGTATCGTGCCAACAGGTATGGGGGTACCGAGCGAACCATTAAACTGAAATTCCTGAACGAGTTGCATGTTGGAATCCTTTTTGATGCTTAAGTGAAATCAAAACGAATAATATAATTAGCCGGGTCGAAAATAAACCCAATTAGCTGAGAATACCTTCACCTTATTTCGCTTCATCAGATTTTCGTACATATGGGCGGGCGCACCCATTGGAATACCCAAGGCCTTTGCCTCAATTGTACGGGCTATTACACAGCCATCATTATTGGATAGAACCACCACGGGCTTGTTATTAAAGGATGGCTGAAATACCCGCTCGCATGACGCATAGAAATTATTGCAGTCAACAAGGGCATAAAATGTCGGGTCGTAGTGAGAAGTCATCCTACCTAGCGGGTAACGCCGGTCACGACACCCCAGATTTCAAGATCCTGATCGTCCGTAAATTCGATTGGATCGTAGGCATCATTTTCGGGTACTAACAGGGTCTTGCCCTTGGTCCTGATGAGCCGTTTAATCGTAAACTCACCATCAACAACGGCGATGACAATCTTGCCGCTCACCGGCTCAAGACTCTGATCAACCGCCAGAACATCATTGTCATGAATGCCGGCCCCTATCATTGAATCTCCACGGACACGGAGAAAGAATGTCGCGGTGGGATGTCTAATCAGGTTACTATTGTAATTAGTCACCCAAAACAGAGAGCAAAACCACTGCTACCCAATTAACAGCACGACCATAATTTTTGGGCAATAAAGTATATAAGCCCCTAAACTTCTTAATGCTCAACCAAGGTGAGTCCCGTGAGTTTTTCCAGCTCTGCAAGGGCTTGAGGCTCGCTTGCAACTTTTATGGTGGCCATGCCCATAGCGCGGGCGGGCTTGAGGTTAATGCCTAAATCATCCAGATAAATCACCTCATGGGGATTTACTCCAAGAGTCTCACACATCATCGCATAGATGCGGGGGTCGGGTTTGCGCATGCCCGCTTTTGACGATTCAATGACATGGTCAAACAACGCCATAGTGCCGGATAGCATGCTATCCCACTCTCCGGGAGAGCGGGTATTGTTGGTAATACATCCGGTCTTAAAGTGCGTTTTGCACCGGCGCAGGGCTTCCACCATACCGGGCCTGATGTCGCCCCGCAGAAGGTTGATGACCTGTCGTCCGCTTATCCCGCCGCCCTGTTGACGGGCTTCTTCGGTGAATAGCGCATCAAATTCATCTAAATCTATCTGGTTGCTTTCAAATTGTGCCCACGCATTGGTGTCCGGATTAGTAGCATTAATGCGCCGGATAAAATCCTTCGGCAGATTGTTGTCTGCCTCAAAGCGGTTAAAAGAATCAAAAGGACTACTGGTTATAACCCCCCCAAAGTCCCATACAACGGCCCTGAAAGACGATGCAGGCTGCGTGGAGGGCTGACCGTTGCCGGTCATGCCGGTGACATGGCTTCTAACCCAAGGCGGCGAAAAAGAGTGTTGTCGTGGTCCTGTTCCGGATTCTCCGTGGTCAAAAGCTTCTCGCCAATGAAAATGGAATTAGCCCCTGCCAGAAAACACAACGCTTGCGCCTCGTCATTCATGTTGGAGCGCCCTGCCGACAAACGCACCACGGAAGCCGGCATGGTAATCCGCGAAACGGCAATGGTGCGGACAAACTCAAAAGGGTCTAAATCATCACCCCTATCACCAAGGGGCGTGCCGTCCACCTGCATGAGCAAGTTAACGGGCACACTTTCTGGGTGCTCCGGCAGTGTGGCGAGAGTGTGGATCATACCGGCTCTGTCGGCGCGGCTTTCTCCCATTCCCACAATGCCTCCGCAACATACCCGGATACCCGCCTCGCGCACTTCGTCAAGAGTATCCAGCCGCTCCTGATAGGTGCGGGTGGTTACAACACTGTCATAATATTCCGGTGAACTATCTATATTGTGGTTGTAATAATCCAATCCTGCATCGGCGAAACGACGCGCCTGTTCGCCGGTCAACATGCCAAGGGTCATACAGGTTTCCATGCCCAGAGCCCGGACTTCTTTAATCATGGCACACAGATTGTCCATATCCCGGTCGTGGGGATTCCGCCATGCCGCTCCCATACAATAGCGGCTGGCACCCGCGTCACGTGCCTTGCGGGCTTCTTCTGCCACATTTTCGACACTCATGAGTTTGGTGGCCTTAACGCCGGTTTTAAAATGAGCACTTTGACTGCAATAGCCACAATTTTCCGGACACCCTCCCGTCTTGATAGAGAGCAGCGTACTCTTCTGGACTTCATTGGGGCTAAACCATTGCCTGTGGACTTGCTGGGCCTGAAATATCAAATCATTAAAAGGCAGGGCGAAGAGGTCTTCAATTTCCCGGCGTGTCCAGTCGTGGCGCACGGTCTTGCCGGCCGGTGCCGCATGGTGGTTTGACAGGTCCTGCTTTAAGCGAGGGGTATCCGGCGTGGGTGTAGATAGAGTCATGTATGTAATTGTTCCTGATGGGTGATGTTTCCGGAGGAAACAAGCATAAGCAAACCGGCCCGTGATGCAAGACCATTGGGTTTCGGGCCTGAGCGTGATAATCTGATTGCATGGAGAGAGTCGAGTTCCGGTCTGCAGACCCCTTTGAATTTTACCACATTATTGCACGGCCCGATGAGATGTCCGGCCGGGATATGTCCGGTACTTTGAGCCTGCCCTCTGAAGCGGGGCCGGATCATCCGGTTCCGGCCGTTATTGCGTGTCATGGCAGTTGGGGATGGCGGGCTCATCATGAAGAACATCTTCAGGCGTTTCGTGATCAGGGTTTCGCGGTCTTTCAACTCCATTCTTTTGAGGCCCGGGGTATTGAAAGCACGGCAGAGCGGCAAATGGCCGTCACCATGGCGATGATGGTGCATGATGCTTTTAGCGCTCTGGCAGTGCTACTGGAGAATCCATCCATTGATGGAGCGCGTGTCGGGGTGACAGGATGGAGTCTGGGTGGCGGAATGGCTGTTTATTCGGCATGGGAGCCGTTGGCGGAACGCCTTGCGCCGGAGGGGGCACGTTTTGCCGCTCACCTCGGGTTTTATCCGGCGTGTCATATGCGCTGTGATGATATGCGGTGGTCCGGTGCGCCGATGCTTATTCTTATCGGAGAAGCAGAGGACTACACACCTGCCGTGCAGGCGGTTGATCTCACCCGCGCTCTTGTTGATGCGGGGGTTCCTGCCGAGATTATTCTTTATCCTGATGCACACCATTCATTTGATTCCCGTGATCCGGTGGTCTTCCACGACAAAGTGCAGGCGCTAACTCCCGCCCCTCTTGTGCGCATACGTCAGGATGGTTCCATGGTGGTAGAGGGAACCGAAAAGCCTCTTAATGAACCTGAAGACCGCCTCGCCAACGCGCCCGTATTTTCCAAACGGGGCGCTCATGCCGGAGGAAATCCCAAAGCGCGTGAGGCAGCCTTTCGCGACGCCGCACGTTTCATGGGCACTACACTTCAGATTTGAATTTAGTTCAAAACAGGCGCTGAAAAACACCTGCCATGTCTTGACCGGAAGGCCGCTATTCCATAGTGTCCGGGTGACAACAATTCCGGATCATCCATGACTTCAAACACTGCTGTAACCGGCATGCTGGCGCTAGCCGATGGAACCACCTTGCCCGGCATCGGCTTTGGCGCAACGGGACACGCCGTTGGTGAATTGTGTTTTAACACCGCCATGACGGGCTATCAGGAAATTCTAACGGACCCCTCTTATGCAGGTCAGATTATCGTGTTCACCTTTCCTCATATCGGCAATGTGGGGGCTAACGGCGACGATAATGAAACGGCGTATGTGTCTCCTGAAGGAGCAGTCCGTGCTTTGGTGGTACGGGAGCTTCTAACGCTGCCGTCCAGCCACAGGGCGCAGGACCATCTTGATGGCTGGCTGAAAGAACGGGGAATTATCGGTCTATCCGGGGTTGACACACGGGCCCTGACACGGCGCATTCGTGAGCAGGGTTTTGCTAATGCGGCTATTGCCCATGAGCCCGGTGGCCGTTTTGATACGGCGGCCATGCAGAAAACGGCCGGCGCATGGCCCGGTCTTGAGGGTATGGAATTAGCCCGGTCAGTCACTACAAATACGTCTTATGAGTGGGATCAACCTCTCTGGCGCTCCCCTCATGATACCCCCGACTCCGGGCAAAAAGAGACCGTATCCGCACCGGCACCCCATGTGGTGGCGGTAGACTATGGCATGAAAAGCAATATTCTGCGCTCTCTTACAAGTCAGGGTGTGCGGGTCAGTGTCGTATCGGCCGGCGCGGAGGCCCGGGCTATATTATCGCTCAGGCCTGATGGCGTATTTCTTTCTAACGGGCCCGGAGATCCGGCAGCAACGGCCGCTTATGCCGCACCGGTGGTTCGTGAGATTGTAGACTCCGGTGTGCCGGTGTTTGGTATCTGTCTCGGTCATCAAATTCTGGCTCTGGCGCTGGGTGCCAAAACGACAAAAATGCGGCAGGGGCATCATGGAGCCAACCATCCGGTTAAAGATATAGAAACCGGCAAGGTGGAGATTACCAGCATGAATCACGGGTTCACGGTTGACCGGGATAGCCTGCCCAAGAATGTGGAAGAGACTCATATCAGCCTGTTTGATGGCAGCAATTGTGGTCTCCGCCTAAAAGACAAGCCGGTTTTTTCGGTGCAATATCATCCGGAAGCTTCACCCGGTCCTCATGATAGCCATTATCTGTTTACACGTTTTTATGAAAACCTGACTTAGGAGAGGTCATGCCGCGCCGCACCGACATTGAAAGCATATTAATCATTGGTGCGGGGCCTATTGTTATTGGTCAGGCGTGCGAATTTGATTATTCCGGTGTGCAGGCATGCAAGGCTCTCAAGAAAGAAGGTTACCGGGTTATTCTGGTGAACTCCAATCCGGCAACCATCATGACGGATCCGGAACTGGCAGACGCTACGTATATTGAGCCGGTTACACCGGAAATGGTGGCGCGGGTTTTAGAAAAAGAAAGGCCTGATGCGATACTGCCTACCATGGGTGGACAAACGGCTCTTAATGTAGCCCTCGCGCTGGCGGAAGACGGCGTTCTGGAACGCCTTGATATCCGGCTCATCGGTGCAGATAAGCAAGCCATCGCCAAGGCCGAAGACCGCCAGTTGTTCCGGGATGCCATGATGCGGATCGGGCTGGAGTCACCGCGCTCCCGGTTGGTGCATACCAAACAGGAAGCACTGGATGCGCTGGAAGATACAGGACTGCCGGCGATTGTACGTCCGTCTTTTACGTTGGGGGGTACAGGCGGCGGTGTGGCTTACAACCGTGAGGAGTTTGAAAGCATTGTTGCAGGCGGACTGGATGCCTCGCCTGTCGGGTCGGTGCTGGTTGAAGAGTCCGTGTTGGGTTGGAAAGAATATGAAATGGAAGTCATCCGCGACAAGGCGGATAACGCCATTATCGTGTGTTCCATAGAAAATGTTGATCCCATGGGCGTGCATACGGGAGACAGTATCACCGTAGCTCCTGCCCTTACCCTGACAGATAAAGAATATCAACGAATGAGAGATGCGTCTCTGGCCTGTCTTCGGGAGATTGGCGTTGAGACCGGCGGTTCTAACGTTCAATTTGCCGTCGATCCTGAAAATGGCCGCATGGTGGTCATTGAAATGAACCCCAGAGTGTCACGTTCTTCGGCGCTGGCTTCAAAAGCAACAGGCTTTCCTATAGCTAAAGTGGCCGCCTTATTGGCCGTAGGCTACACGCTTGACGAGCTGGCCAATGACATAACCGGCGTAACACCTGCAAGTTTTGAACCGTCCATTGATTATGTTGTTACCAAAATTCCGCGCTTTGCTTTTGAAAAGTTTCCGGGTGCCGATGATAGTCTGACTACGTCAATGAAATCTGTCGGCGAGGTTATGGCCATCGGACGCAGCTTTCCCGAAAGTCTACAAAAGGCGTTGCGGTCTCTGGATACAGGGCTTGAGGGGCTGGACGATATTGACTTGCCCGGGTTGGGTCTGGGAGACGATCATAATGCGGTGCGGGCAGCGCTGGCCAGCCCTACGCCGTCCCGGTTGCGCGCTATAGCCCAGGCTTTGCGTCATGGTGTTTCCTGCGAAGATATTCATGGTGCGTGTGCTTATGACCCATGGTTTATCCGGCAGCTACAGGCCATCGTAGAGATGGAACAAGAAGTGCGCACGGGAGGATTACCGCAAGAGGTAAATGAAATGCGCCGTCTTAAGCAGGCGGGGTTTTCCGATGCGCGTCTGGCAACCCTGACAGGGATGACGGCAGCGGACGTGCGCACTCACCGTCATACATTGGGTGTGCGTCCGGTGTTCAAACATATTGATACATGCGCTGCCGAGTTTGCTGCCCGCACACCTTATCTTTACGGTTGTTATGAAACACCTTTCAACAACATGGAACCCGAGTGCGAAGCCGTCCCTTCCGGCCGGCGTAAAGTGATGATCTTAGGCGGTGGCCCTAATCGTATCGGGCAGGGCATCGAGTTTGATTATTGTTGTTGTCATGCTGCCTTTGCTCTTTATGACGCAGATGTTGAAAGCATCATGGTGAATTGTAATCCGGAGACGGTTTCCACGGACTATGATACGTCCGACCGGCTTTATTTTGAGCCTCTTACCGTAGAGGATGTGCTTGAGATTGCAGCGGTGGAACGCAGCCGCGGGGTTCTGGAGGGTATTATCGTGCAGTTTGGCGGTCAGACGCCTCTTAATTTAACGCACGAATTAGCTGCCGCAGGGTTGCCTATTCTGGGAACGGACCCGGATGCCATTGACCTTGCCGAAGACCGTGACCGGTTCAAAAATGTTCTGGACAAACTGGGCTTGCGTCAACCTGACAATGGTATTGCGTGGAGCGCCGAAGAAGCCAAAGCGATTGCCGGGCGCATTGGCTATCCGGTGGTTATACGTCCGTCTTATGTTCTGGGAGGACGGGCTATGGAGATTGTTCACGATGAAGCGGGGCTTGAGCGCTATATCCGGGAGGCCGTTGTGGTATCGGGGGAGAATCCGGTACTGATAGACCTTTATTTGCGCAATGCGGTGGAGGTTGATGTGGATGCCCTATCGGATGGCCGTGATGTTTTTGTGGCGGGCATTATGGAGCATATTGAAGAGGCGGGAGTTCACTCCGGCGATAGCGCGTGTGTCTTACCGCCACACTCGCTGTCAGACCCTGTCATTGAAGAGCTTGAACGTCAGACAAAAATCCTGGCATCGGGACTTAATGTTGTCGGGTTAATGAATGTGCAATATGCGGTTCAGGATGGAGAGATTTTTGTTCTGGAAGTTAATCCGCGGGCCAGCCGCACGGTACCATTTGTGTCTAAAGCGATTGGCATTCCGGTGGCGCGAACGGCCGTGCGGTTGATGATGGGAGAAAAATTGGCGTCTATAAAACCGCAAAAAACCTCCAAGGGTCATATTGCGGTTAAGGAGGCGGTGTTTCCTTTCGCGCGGTTTTCCGGTGTTGATACACTTCTGGGGCCGGAGATGCGCTCAACCGGCGAGGTTATGGGTGTTGATGCCAGTTTTGAGGCCGCCTTTGCCAAAAGCCAGATTGCCGCCGGTGCGCGATTGCCTCTTGAAGGGGTGGTTTTTATCTCCGTCAAGGAGGCCGACAAAGCCCATCTGGTAGGGCCTGCCTCCCGCCTCATAGAGATGGGATTTCAGATTATAGCCACCGGTGGTACGGCTAAATTTCTCGGGGCGGCCGGATTGAACGTTGCCGTTATCAACAAGGTGCTTGAGGGGCGTCCGCACATTGTAGATGCCATCAAAAGCGGTGATGTGCATCTGATGTTTAATACCACCGAGGGAGCGCAGTCTATTGCGGATTCATTGTCGTTGCGCCGGGCGGCCCTGATGGAGGGCGTGCCATATTATACGACGTTGGCGGGAGTGTGCGCCGTGGTAGAGGCCATTGCCGCTTTGCGCTCTGAAAGTTTAGATGTGATGCCCGTTCAGGCGTATATCGGTTCTTCATAGGGTCTACACGGGGTGCGCAAAATCGTCTATACTGGCCATTATGGAAAAAATACCTATGACAGCCTCGGGGTATCGCGCCCTTGAGGAGGAAATCAAGCATCTGAAATCCGTTGAGCGCCCCCGTATCATCAAGGCGATAGAGGCGGCGCGCGCCCATGGCGACCTGTCGGAGAACGCCGAATATCACGCTGCGCGGGAGTCTCAAAGTTTAAACGAGACGCGGGTTTTAGACCTTGAAGATAAAATAAGCCGGGCCGAGGTTATTGATGTATCCAAATTATCGGGCACGGTGGTGAAGTTTGGGGCTTCGGTGACGATTGTTAATGAAGATACGGACGTCGAGCAGGTTTTTCAGATTGTCGGCGAAGTAGAGGCCGATGCAAAGGCCGGCAAGATATCCGTGTCGTCGCCTATTGCGCGTGCTCTTATCGGCAAAACCATTGGCGACAGTGTTGATGTAACGACACCCGGCGGCAGTCAGTCATATGAGATTCTGGTTGTTAACTTTAAGTGATGTCATTGGGTTGATATTACGGAGGGGTGGCCGAGTGGTCGAAGGCGCACGCCTGGAAAGCGTGTAGGCGGGCAACTGTCTCGCGGGTTCGAATCCCGCTCCCTCCGCCATTAATACCCTAATTGACTAAAAAGGATAATAATTGTTCCCTACAGATAGGTGCCGGTGCCGTGGGAGACCCAGTTCACTAATAAACTGACTGGCAATTAGTTGTGCTTTACCGTACTTCACTTGGGCTGGTGTAATCCCAACTGAAAGTGCTTCCCTAGCTGGCATCTTCTGACAATACGTTAGTATGAGTGTTCCATGTGTCCCTTTGTCCGGCTCGGCTTTTGTGCGAGTTATCCCTACATAAAAAAAGGCGGCGTTGTTCCTCCAGATGCTTGGTATATAAGGCGCTAAGCGGCACCGGATGTTGATGCGCTCAAGCTCCACGAAATTATCATCCATCCGGATCGCAGCAAATTGCAATGGCTGATCGTATTCCGGTGAAATGCCTGTAGTCTCAATATTGTAAAATACGAAATTCATGAAAGTAGATTAATTGGGTTTTGTTAGAAAATCTATGTTATGGACGTAAAGATAAATTAAACCGTAGTTGCAAAATAGATGGTATTAATTTGTGGCAATAGTGGAGTGCTATGTGATAGATAATATAAGCCATTAATATGATGCGAATTTTCTATTAAATTTATCTTATCAGAATATAGAGAACCGCAAGAATTTCATGATGCAATTGGCAATCATCATCCGGCCTGGCTCATGAAACAAACGACGCGTATTGACGCGAAACTATCTGACCTTCCCCCTATTAACTGGTCCACCCTGAATGTTAGTAAATATATGAAACAGGAGGAGTAC
>JBAJNM010000061.1 GCA_036881865.1 Parvularculales bacterium
CGTCACCGAGCCCGGCATCAACCTTGTCATCGCCGGCTCCGGTCTTGATCTTCGTCTCGCCGATCCCGGTTCTGACCTGATTCGCCTTGTCGTTCTTACTGCCATCCTCCATTTCGCTGAGATCAACCGTCTCAAGCGCAGCCGCGGCTGCAGGCAACTCATACTGCGCGAAGACGGTCATCTTCACCTCAACGGTCTCATCCGTTCCGGCACCGTCGGTGTAGGCGACACGGACGCCGATGCTCTTGCCGATATCAGTCTTCGCGATCGCAAACCGAGCACCGGTCGCACCCTCGGCATCCTCGCCACCGACATAGAACCACTGATAGCTATATTCGCCATCGATGCCGTCTGGGTCTGCAATAACCTCTTTGATGAAGAGCCTGTCACCAAGCACGGGGTTATCAATATCACCTTCAGGCGATACGATCTCAAACACGGCACTGTTATCAGCGGCATCGGTGACCTCGACGGCAACATCCTGACCAACAACATCATATTCCTCAAGCTGGACGCGGACATTGAGGGTGTCGGCTTTTTCATGGTCGAGCGATGCCCCCGCTTTCAGCCAGAGCTCCCGGTCCTGAAGCTCGAACATGTCAGCATGCTCGCCGACAAGCTCAAGCGTTCCGTAGGAGCCGCCATCGGCATCGGTGATGGCAATGACAGCGACCTTGACCCCCTTGGAGACATCGGCATTTTCGGCAATCGAGGGATTCTCAGGCAGGACAGCAATCGCCGTTGCGTGATTATCAATGGCATCCACAATCATGGTAAATGTGGCTTCGGCACTGCTCGCCTCACCGTCACTCACGGTGAAAGTGAATTCTGCGGTATACCGGGTCACTGCCAGCGGGTCGGACGTGTAGAGAAGGTCGCCAAAATCATCTTTGCTGATCACATCACCCGCCTTAACATCTTCGCCCCGGAAGGTCAGCGTGCCCCGCTCCGGCAGGGACGTGATGGTGACCGAAACAAGCGCATCACCGGAATCCTCATCGGCAAACGCAAAATCATAACCCGAGAATGCGTATTCCACAGGCTCCCTGATCGCGATGACAGTTCTGTCAGACGTTGTCGGGGCATCATTCACATCGTTAACGGCAACGATGATCTCGCCGGATTCAGTGGACAGAAGTGTGCCGTCCGTGGCTGTGACCACAAGGACGACTTCCGCAGTCGCTTCAGCGTTAAGCCCCGTTCCCTCATAGGCAATATCGCCGCTGTCATCGATGACAAACCCGGCCACGTCATTGCCGTCCCGGTCCCTGGCACTGCTGATCTCATATTTGACCGTATCGCCCTCATTGGCATCCGTGGCCCTGACCCGGCCGACCAGCCTGAGGCTATACGGGCCCGTGGCATCGATGTTCTCATCAATGCTCAGGTCCGTCGGGAGGGGATCAAAGACCGGGGCGACTTCCGGGTCAACCGGCACATCGCGCTTGACGACCTCGAAATGCTTCATGGTCAGGGGGGCTGTGAAATCGTGCAGGACCATGATCACTTTATCATCGCCGGTGTCATCCGTGCCCCTTGTGTCATAAATGATGGTATCATTCGATCCGGGATCTGTGTCCAGGCCGGACGGTAAATATTTACTGTTCTGGGTCCAGCGGATATTGGCTGCAGCCATCAGGGCCTCGATTGTCGTCTCGGTACCTGTTTCGGTTTCAACACGGATGCGGTCATTCCCGCCATTCGATACGAGATTGGTGCGGGCTGCAAAAATTCCCGATTTTGCTCCTGAGGTGAAATCCATGACACGGTCAACACCGTCGGGGTGCTGGCCCTGATTGAGCACGAAGATGTCATCGCCTGAACCGCCCCACAACTTGTTTTCACCGCCGCCGCCATCCAACAGGTCATGACCCGATCCGCCAAACAGCTCGTCACGATGACCGGTGCCGCCATAAAGTTTGTCATGGCCGGTGCCGCCATAAAGCACATTGTAACGAGCAGTACCGGCGTACAGCGTATCATGACCTGAAAGACCCTGGACCTCATAACGGACATCGTCGCCGGTGAGCGTATCATCACCGGTACTGCCGACCAGCTCCCAGGAGAAGCCGGTTTTACCGGTCTTTGAAACAATGTCGAAATGCTCAATGGTCAGGGTGTCAGTGAAATTATGCAGAACCATGATCACCTTGTCATCGCTGGTATCTGCGGTGCCCATCGTGTTGTAGATAGTGTCCTGGGTCCAGCGGATATTGGCTGCGGCTTTCAGGGCCTGCAGCGTGATCTCAGTCCCGGTTTCCGTCTCAACACGGATGCGATCACCGTTGTAACCTGACGTTGGATGATAGTGTGAATCGAATCCCCATATATTGTCACGGTTGACCTCGCCTTCAGCATGAGATCCCTGATAAAGGCCAAAAATATCAACGCTGCCACCGGATCGACTGTAGATATTGTCATTTCCTTTGCCGCCATACACCGTGTTGCCATTGACGCCGACATAAATCCTGTCATCACCGCCTTCACCGTAAATCGTGTTATTCCCGTAACCGATACTGACATAGTCCGCATCATCGCCGGCATAAACCGTATTATCCCCGCCCGTGTCCTGATCGACCCCGCCACCGTTATTTGTGACATCGTGACCGGCACCGCCGTATATCGTGTTATTGCCGCCGTTAATGAGGAAAAGGTCATGCCCGTCCCTGCCATACACCACATCGTGACCCTGGCGAAGAGCGGCATAGTCATTGTCATCGGTGCCATACATCGTTTCCGAACGATCAGTCCCGTACAATCTCATGCCCATTACCGGATCAGTGATGCCGAATTCGGTTGCAAAACCTTCACGGTCGGTCACATTGATGGTGACATCGACGTGAACGCCGGGATCTTCCACGAGCTGGACACGAAATTCAATTGTGTGGAAGGTCTCATAGTCCCTGTGCATGCCAGGTGCACCGATAATCTGGGTGCCGCGAAGCTCAAACATTTGCGCGTCAGCACCGACAAGCTCAAGCGTCCCGTATTCATCGCCGTCAGGGTCAGTGACATCAATATAAATCGGGGGGAAAGGGTAAAGTCCCGCCTCGGGCAATGTAGTCACAGAATCTGCTGTCAGGGCAAGAGCCGTTGCCAGGTTGTCCACACCATCATCCACTGCTGCATTGATCTGAGCCGTAATGGTTTCATGCACGCCTACACGGTCAATGTAGGTGACACGGACACCGACTATCTCGCCCGCATCAGATGCGGCGATGGTATAGCGTTGATTGGTGGCTCCTGCGATATCGTTGCCACCGACATGATACCACTGATAGGCATAATCGTGCTCACCTCCATCGGGGTCAGGAACACCTGCCAGGTTCCAGCCGTCAAATCCGGGAAAGGCGGTGAGCACATCACCAACCGTGGGAACATGCGTGGGAACAAACCTGTGATTGACGGCAATGGAGAGTCCGGCATCACCTTCATCAACATTGGTCACTGCGATCGTGACATCCACACCTACTGTGTTATCCTCAACGAGCTGGATGCGGACATCAAGGGTATCGGCTGTCTCATGGTCGAGTGACACTCCGGGATCCAGCCAAAGCTCGGCTTCGCTTACCCCCCAGCTGTTGATAATATTAAATTTGTCGGCATCGTCACCCGCAAGCTCGTACGTCCCAAAAGAACCGCCATCAGAATCTGTCGCCCAGATATTACCGATCCTGATCCCGGCCGATGTATCCGCATCCTCGGCGACAGATGTTTTGGATCCCGGGGCAAGGGTGATTTCCGTTGCGAGATTGTCGATAACAGGCGGCGATACAGGGTCGTCCGTGTCATCGCCGCGCTTGACGACTTCAAAATGGTCCATGGTCAGGGGGGCGGTGAAATCGTGCAGAACCATGATCACTTTGTCATCGCGGGTATCCGCGGTGCCCCTGGTGTCATAGATGATGGTATCGTTGATATCGATTTGATTATGGGTATCGATTTGATTATGCTGGACTCGGTCCTCGTCATAATTCCTGTTCTGAGTCCAGCGGATGTTGGCACCGGCCTTAAGGGCCTCAATCGTCGTCTCGGTCCCTGTTGCCGTTTCAACACGGATGCGGTCATTACCGCCCTCTGTCCCATCCCAGTATCCTGAGCTTCTGCCCGAACTGAAATCAGCGACATGGTCAATATCGCCGGACCGCGAGTCTTGATTGAGAACGAAGATGTCATCGTCCTGACCACCCATCATCGAATTGCGGCCGGAACCGCCATCGAGGATGTCATCCCCGTAATTCCCTAGCATCCGGTCATTACCGTCTTCGCCATAGAGCGTGTCATTGCCCTCACCGCCGGACAGCACGTCGCCACCGTCGCCGCCATAGAGCGTGTCATCGCCGTCGCCGCCATACAGCGCGTCACCGCTACCACCGTCCGCACCGCCATAGAGCGTGTCATTACCGGTGCCGCCGCGGAGCGTGTCATTGCCAGAGCCGCCATAGAGGGTATCATGGCCGCTGCCGGCACGGAGCGAGTCATGACCGGTGCCGCCATAGAGCGTGTCATGGCCGCTGCCGCCGCTGAGGTAGTCATTACCGCTTCCGCCATAGAGCGTGTCATGGCCGTAACTACCATACAGAAGGTCGCTATCACCTTCGCCATAGAGCGTGTCATGACCGGAGCCGCCAGAAATCCTGTCCTCGCCGCCACCACCGTAGATCGTGTCATCACCGGTGCCGCCTTCCTTCGTCTCATCGGCATCTGTGCCAAGGTCTGAAGACCATCGCTTGACGACATCGAAATGGCTCATGGTTAGGGTGGCCGTGAAATTATGCAGGACCATGATCACCTTATCATCGCTGGTGTCTGCCGTGCCCATCGTGTTGTAGATGACGGTGTCATGTCCATAACGGTCATCCCACCGGGAATCCGGATTCCGGAATACGGTAGTCTGGGTCCAGCGGATATTGGCGGCAGTCTTCAGGGCCTCAATGGTGGTCTCAGCGCCCGTATCGGTTTCAACACGGATGCGGTTGGTCACGCGGGAATTGAATAGATATGCGTATGAACCGAAACTATAGACATTATCAATGTTGACTTCACCCTCGGCATGCCCCCCCTGATAGAGGCCGAAGGTCACGCGCCCGCCAATATCATGTAACTCATCATTGCCTTTGCCGCCGTAAACAGTGTTGTCATCGCCATGGACATAGATCCTGTCATTGCCGCCACCGCCGTAAACCAGTCCGGTCGCACTGACGTAGTCAGCGTTATCGCCCGCGTATATGACGTTGTAATCGCCAAGGGCGTAGATGACATCATGACCGGCACCGGCATAGATCGTGTCTAAACCCGAATCGCCGGAGAAATAGTCATGACCATCATCGCCATATTTTATGTCATTACCTTCGTAGCCACGGAAGTAGTCGTCAAGAGAGCTGCCATACAGCGTGTTCTTGCCGTCGTCGCCATACAGCCTTAGGCCCGGTTTCGAATCCGGGTTGAATTCGGCCCGATAATTATCCCAGTCGGTTATCGTGATGTCGACATCCAAAAAGATGTCAGGGTTACCCTTGACTTGAACACGGACGGTGATCTCGGGAGCAGTTTCATGGTCGGGATCAGCACCCCGCTTGAACCTGAGCATGTTACCGTCAAGTTCAAACATGGGCGCATCGGGACCTGAAAGCTCAAGCTCACCGTAAGTGTTGCTGCCCACGATTTCACCGACATTGTGTCCATTGGGTCTCTGATGAAATTTATCTGTGTTCTCAACGAAGGTCAGCACGGCTCCCGGTGCAAGAGACAGCCCGTCGTCAGTGATGACTTGTGTGATTTCCACGGGTTCAGTCATCACCGCCGTAACAATTTCCCGGTTACCCCCGTAATCATTGTAGGTGATGCGGATTCCGATAGTCTTGCCTCCGTCGCGTTCGGCGATGGTATATTGTGCGTCGGTCGCACCGATAATGTCACCGCGGCCGACATGGAACCACTGATAAGTGTGCCCGTTACCGTTGCCATCGGGGTCGTCAGCCACCCTGCCCGCAGTCAGCACATCTCCGGCCTTCGGGGAGGCCGCATAGCCGGTTGAGGTGATGGCGTATCCTGTAGCCCCCTCATCCACGTTGGTGACCGTGACATGGACATCGGTATGGACGCTGGTATCTTCACTGAGCTGCACGCGGACATCCAGTGCTGCCGCGCTCTCATGGTCAAGTTCCGCGCCCGCCTTCAGCCAAAGCTCAACACCCCTGATTTCGAACTTGCCCGCATCGTCACCGGCAAGCTGAAGTGTCCCGTATTCACCGCCGTCAGGGTCGGTGATATTGATCGTGCCAATCCTGACCCCTCCTGACACATCCGCATTCTCGGCAATTGAGATTAAGGCACCGGCGGCAAGGGTAAGCCCCGTTGCCGGGTTGTCCACATCAGGAACAGCGGGTTCATCCGGGTCACCCACGCGTTTGACAACTTCAAAATTGTCCATGGTCAGGGGGGCGGTGAAATCATGCAGAACCATGATCACCTTATCGTCACTGGTCCTCGCAGTTCCTCTTGTGTCATAGATGATGGTATCGTTGATATCGATTTGATTATGCTGGGCGCGGTCCTCGTCATAATTCCTGTTCTGGGTCCAGCGGATGTTGGCCGCGGCCTTGAGGGCCTCAATCGTCGTCTCAGCCCCTGTTGCCGTCTCAACACGGATGCGGTCATTCCCGCCTTCTGTTCCGTCTCCGTAGTATCCTGACCTGCCGCCCGAACTGAAATCAGCGACATGGTCAACATCACCGGACTGCGCGTTCTGATTGAGAACGAAGATGTCATCGCCTTGATTACCCATCATCCAGTTGCGGCCGGAACCGCCATAGAGGATGTCATCCCCGTAACCCCCTAACATCCGGTCATCACCGTCCTCGCCATAGAGCGTATCATTGCCTTCGCCACCGCTCACCCTGTCGCCGCCGCCGCCGCCATAGAGCGTGTCATCCCCGCCATCGCCATACAGCCCGTCAGCGTCGTCGCCGCCATAGAGCGTGTCATGACCGCTGCCGCCGCGGAGCGTGTCGTTCCCTGAGCCGCCATAAAGGGTATCATTGCCGGAATTACCATACAGACGGTCGTCATCAGCTTCGCCATAGAGCGTGTCATGGCCGGTGCCGCCGGAAATCCAGTCAGTGCCGCTGCCGCCGTATATCGTATCATGGCCGTGGTTGCCGTCGATCCAGTCTTCGCCGCCGCGGCCGTACATCGTATCATGGCCGGTGCCGCCTTCCATGCTCGCATCGACCGTCTCATCCGCATCCGTGCCGGGGTTTGAGGCCTGATGCTTGACGACATCAAAATGGTCCATGGTCAGGGTTGTCGTGTATGAGTGCAGAACCATGATCACTTTATCATCGCCGGTGTCTGCCGTGCCCATCGTATTGTAGATGATGGTGTCGCTGCCGTAGCCCCAGTAATGTTCGGGATTGTCGAAGTCGCTGTTCTGGGTCCAGCGGATGTTGGCGGCGGCCTTCAGGGCTTCCAGCGTGGTCTCGCCGCCCGTCGCCGTTTCAACACGGATGCGATCGCCATAATAGCCGGTCGAGGAGTAATACCGTGACTGGAAACCAATGATGTCGTCGCGATTGACCTCACCTTCGGCATGAGAGCCCTGATAGAGTCCGAAAATATCGTTGCCGCTATGACCGGGTATCTTATCAATTCCCTTGCCGCCATACACCGTGTCGTCGCCGCGGCCGGCATAGATCCTGTCATCGCCGCCTTCGCCGTAAATCGTGTCATCGCCGGCGCCTGAACTGACATAGTCGGCATCATCGCCGGCATAGATCACATCATCATCGGGGATCGTATTCGGCACCCATGTGTTTTGGGAACTTCCATAGATGACGTCATTGCCGGCACCTGCATATATCGTGAGATTGCCGTTACTGTAGCCGCCGACAGCGTCGAAATAGTCATGGCCATCACCGCCATACATCACGTCATTGCCGTTGCCGCCCCAGAAGAAGTCATCATCGGCACTGCCATACATCTCATTATCACCGGTGTCGCCGTAGAGCCTCAGGCCCGGGGTTGCCGGAGCGTCGAATTCTGCCCGATAATTATCGAAGTCTGTTACCGTGATGTTGACATCGATAAAGACGCCGGGGTCTTCCTTCAACTGGACACGGACAGTGATTTCAGGAGCGGTTTCATGGTCGGTGACAGCATCCACCCTGAACCGGAGTTCGTTCCCGTAAAGTTCGAATATGGGGGCATCGGGTCCGGCAAGTTCCAGTGTGCCATACGCATTGCTGGCGAGGATATCACCCACCTTCGGTCCCTTCGAATGACCAAAAAAGGTGCCTTCCACGATTGTCGTCACAGCACCCGGTGCCAGAGACAACTCTCTTGCATTGCTGTCATCCCCGCTGTCCACAGGTTCAGCCATCGTCACCGTAACATTTTCCCGGTTAGCCTGGTACCAGCCGTTTCTGTCAAAGTAGGTGATGCGTATGCCGAGGGTCTTGCCGCCATCACTTTCAGCGATGGTGTATTGCTGGTCGGTCGCACCGATAATGTCACCGCGGCCGACATGGAACCACTGATAAGTGTGCCTGTTACCGTTGCCGTCGGGATCGTCAGCCACACGGATGGCGGTCAGCACATCCCCGGCCTCCGGGGCATCCACATTGCCGTTTGAGGTGATGGCGTATCCGGCGGCACCTTCATCAACGTTGGTTACCGTCACAGGGACATCGGCAAAGACACTGATATCTTCAAGGATCTGCACGCGGACATCCAGCGTTGATGCACTTTCATGGTCAAGCGACGCGTCGGCCGACAGCCAGAGTTCGTGCCCGTCGGCTGCCTCACGAATCTCGAACATGCTCCCATCATCGCCGGCAAGCTGAAGGGTTCCGTAGGCGCCGCCATCGGGGTCGGTGACATTGATCCTGCCGATCATGATCCCGTTTGACACATCGGCATTTTCGGCAATCGTGGTCACGCCACCCGGCCCAAGGGCAAGACCTGTTGCAAGCTGGCTGCTGATCTCCGGTGATGCCGTTGCCGCTGCGGTTTGCGTGGCCGTAACAAGTTCATTGAAACCGTCGCCATCGGTATAACTGACACGGACGCCGAGGGTATTGCCCACATCAGCGGCCCCGATGGTGTAACTCGCACCGGTTGCCCCTACGATATCCCCGTAGCCGGCATCACCGATGCCGGAATGGAACCACTGGTAGCTGTAGCGGGGCGATGCGCTGACATCAGGGTCGGGAAGGCTCTCGGTGGCGGTCAGCACATCACCGACAACCGGCGTTTTCGGATTGCCCGTTGTGGCGATGGTGAACACCGCATCGCCCTCATCAATGCCGTCCAGCCCCTTGCGCTTGACGACTTGGAACTGGTCCATGGTCAGGGGCCGGGAGTAATCCTGCAGAACCATGATCACGCGGTCATCGCCGGTGTCTGCGGTGCCTCTGGTGTCATAGATGATGGTGTCGTTCTTGCCGGAGTCGTTGATGACGCGCCAGCCGCTGTCACCCTCGGGGTCGCCCTCATAGTTGTAATCGCTGTTCTGGGTCCAGCGGATATTGGCGGCGGCCTGCAGAGCCTCAATGGTGGTCTCACTGCCTGTCGCCGTTTCAACGCGGATGCGGTCATGGCCCAGATCTTTCCCACGATTGTGTCTTGAGCCGTGAGAACGGCCGTAACTGAAATCTTCAACCTCGTCACGATTAACCTCGCCCGCTGCGTGCGGGCCCTGATAGAGGACATAGATGTCATCACCCACGCCGCCATAAAAAATGTCGACCCCGCGGCCGCCGTAGAACGTGTCGTTATCATACCTGCCGACCAGCCTGTCGTTGCCGGCGCCGCCATAAAGGGTGTCATCGCCGTATTTGCCGTCCATCCAGTCATCGCCGTCGAAGCCATACACCACGTCATCGCCGTCATGGGCTTCAAACCAGTCATCGCCGTCCGTCCCGGACAGATAGGCATCATCGCCGAGAGACCAGATCCTGTTGTAGTTGTGATCTGACCAGGGAGAGCCACTGTCACCGAATTTGACGGTAGTGAAATTCTTAAAGTTGATCTCGATGGTGTAGGTCTCGGTATGCCGGACCCCGTCATCGCCCCGGTAATACACCGTGAGCGTGGTCGAGGTCGGCGCGTCCGTCTGTCCTGAATCATAGGAAGGCATATACCCTATATCGTACGCACCGCTCGTCGCATCCTGGATGACAGAGTATGCAGCCTGGTTCTCGCCGGTGAGACTGATACCCACGATGGCTTTGCCATTAACACTCTCTAATGTGGTCAAGGGGATGTTGCCACCCGAAGTCTCGCCTGACCTGCCCCAGTTCGCAGGCAGGGTGAAGGAGATCGTCCTGCTCCAGAGATTAAACAGACCTGATGTTACGGTGAGACTCATTTCAAAACCACTCAGTTGTTATGTTCTGACTCGCCACATTACCATGCGCGGACCACGGACATCAGTCCATCACACGCATATAGTAAGGATTTTCCGCTATTTACCGCTAACAGTCAAATGTATTCCATGATTTATTGACAGGGTGGCAAATTACCCCCGACCCTTGCCTGCCCTGAAGGGAAATCGGCGGGTTCTGGCGGGTTCTGGCGGGTTCTGGTGGCCGGCCATCTGTGATTTGCCAAATCCCCGCTTACCCCATTGTTGATAGAAGGGATTCAATATTTTATCTATCATTTCCATTTTGATAAAACTTCCACAAACCCCGCAGAAAATCAGGGAAAAATAACTTTTACACTTATTGCCTTGTTTCTTGGCAAGAAACAAATTATTTGTTACAGTAATGATTAAGAGCTTTAAATGCAGGGAGACCGAACATCTCTGGAATGGTGTGGAATCACGCAAACTACCATTTAATGTGCAAGCAAGAGCTCTTGAAAAACTGCGTATGCTTAACAGGTCAAGCACCCTGAATGATTTAAGGAGTCCGCCCGGCAACCGGTTGAAAAATCTAAGCGGGAGAAGAGCAGGACAAACAAGCATCCGTATCAATGACCAGTGGCGCATATGTTTTAAGTGGAAAAATAATGAAGCCCATGAAGTGGAAATTGTGGATTATCACAGAGGATAAAACCATGCTCAGGAAACAAATACATAACCCGCATCCGGGCGAGATTTTACAGCATCATTTCCTTGATGAGTTGGAGATGAAAGCAATTGATCTTTCGCGGCGAACGGGAATTTCACGGGCGACTTTGTCAAAAATTATCAATACCAACCAACGAATTACGGCGGAAACCGATTTGCCCTTATGCCGCTTCTTCGGACTTTCGGAAGGTTATTTTCTGGGATTGCAGAATGACTATGACATGCTGGAAGCCAAGCGTAAGTCAAAGGTAGCTGCCATGCTGCGCGGAATACGTCCCCTAACAGAAGAAACAATTTGATCTGTACCGCTGGCAGCAGCGACGGGGACTCAAACTACACCCTTGCAAAAGTCAAGCGAATTCAATTTAATATGACCTTCTCTTTAACCTCTGATGCAGCCTTAATCACCACGGTTCCGGCCGGACCCGGCGGCAGTTTCGATGCCGCCATCGGCGCATCGGAGATTTTCCAATGCGCATGTGTTACACACAAGTGGGTTTGCAAGTGGGTTTGCAAGTGGGTTAGCAAGTTGATTAGAACCGTGCTGAATAGTATGCTTGGTATGCAGATACGGAGATAAATATGTTCGCAGTTAAAGTTACCAAGTTCGGTTCATCCGAAGGTATTGAGTTACCTGAAGAAGTAATTAGACGACTTCAGGTTAAAGTTGGTGACACACTTTATCTCGCAGAAGGTCCAGACGGTTTATTTAGACTGACCTCCCTTTCCCCCGCAGAATTTGACAAGCGGATGAAGAACTTAGAAAAGATCAGACATAAAGACCGTAATATTCTGGCTACTCTAGCTAAAGAATTCTAAATCATGAGCAAACATCATTTAATAACCGGCGACAATGGCAATGGAGCGAGCACATCGCAGGCCCTGACCATCAGACATACCGCCGCCGCCCCCGCTTTCGCCCCCGTCACCTCCGAGATCACGGCAAGGGGGAGCGCCTACTCCATTTACCGGTCGGATCCGGATATCCAGGACAGCAGGATCGGCACACATACGTTCCTGTCCAGCATCGATCTCGGCGTGATCGGCGGGGAGGTCAATACAGGCGACCGCCCCGGCAGAATCGGCGGCGATGCGATCACCATCATCCTGCTGCGGGAGGGCGGGTCCGCCCATATCACGGGGACGATCCGCAATCTGCCGGCTGCGGGCGATCAGACCGACTACCGCATCTATGCCATCAGGGATGGTGATTTCTGGTTCCTTTATGCCCATAACAGCATCACCCGTCCCAACCCCAAACTGGGTGAGGAGTTTGTCTTCCTCTTCACACTTTCCGAGACCGGCGGCGAGAGCGATTCAAGATACCGGATCTATCACACCGAGAAGGTTGAAGACGGCAGGAGCTTTGATCTTATCTCGGACCAGGTCACCCTGGTTGAGGTTGCCGATACCCCGGGGGTGACGGTTTTCACTGATCCCGAAGGTGTCTTCCGGGCCGCCAATCCCGGTGATAGCACCGCTGCCGCATCCTATGACGTTGCCCTGGGCACCACGTCAGCGCAGGCCGTCGAGGCAAGCGATGGTGTTGGTGATGCCTTCACCCACAAGATCACCGACAGTGTAACGGCGAATGGCCAGACGACAACCTACGGCACCCTCTTCTACAATGCGGGCACCGGTGCCTGGCGGTTCGATACCGATGATACAGGCGCGAGTAGCCTTGAGAGTGGGGACACCAGGACGATTACCTTCGCGGTCACAGCGAGTACGGGCGGCAGCACCGCCCGGCATGAACTTGTGGTCAACATCACCGGCGTTGATGAGATCTCAAATCATGATGACGCCCCGACCTTCGCACCCGCAACATCGCTCATCACCGATCCGGCAAGCCTCTACATCTACCGCTCCGAGGTGGACCAGTCCGGGCGCGATGATGTTCCGATGCACACGTTCATGGTCAGCGCCGCGCTGGAGGACGGGGCCGTTGCCGATGAGGCGATCACCATCTTCCTGCTGCGGGAGGGCGTGGGCAGCGCTATCCCCATCACGGGTATGATCAGCGGCCTCCCTTCAACGGGGGATGAGAACGACTACCGCATCTGGGCGGTCAGGGACGGATCAGCCTGGTCCCTGCATGCCAACGCCATCACACCCGACCCCCCTCGCCCCGGGGCCGATGAGCACATCTTCCTTTTCACGCTTTCCGAGACCGGCAGCGCGAGCGACCCCGTCTATCAGTTGTATAACACAAGCCGGGTTGAGAGCCCCGACA
>JBAJNM010000062.1 GCA_036881865.1 Parvularculales bacterium
GTCTTTCGCACCCGTATACGGCAAGCGGCCCGGAAGTACCTTTTTAGCCTGCTTTGCGTCGTCTAACTTCGCCGAACGTCGTCCAAATTATCATAACTTCGCATAAAATAGACAAATTTCGCCTAACTTCGTCGAACGTGCAAGAAAGCATTACTACAAATTTAATTTGTCGTTTTATTTTCCGGTTGCCTGCGACGGCTTGCAAACTCTGCCAGCCGCTTTATCGCTTGCAGCTCCCGCACCTCCTGAACCGCTAGGCGCTTTTCTAGTTGGTTAATTTTCTCATAGAATAACGTGTCCGTTATAAAATCTTTCTCTATGGCGGTCACTCTGTTCCCCAAGCTGATAACAAAGCCGCAGGCCGCCAACATTGCAGCACAGAGCGCCGTAATGACTGCGTTGATTATTGTATTTTTATTCATTGCTTTTAGTCCCTATTACTCCGCAGCATTATCGCTTTATAGTTTTTTATGTAGGCCGTTTTTTTTATGCTTGCCGATTATTTGTAAATCACATTACAGAACATAAAATAACCGCACAAGTTATATATTTATTAGACGTATATTTTATACGACCTTCGTTGCTTTGTTTCTTAGTGTTGTCTGCGTTGGCTTATCCTGCTTTTTACCTTGTAAGCGGGCACGGCTCAAGAGAGCATACGACAATAGACTTTATTAATCGGCCGATTGTTTTCAGTAATTACTATTTGATAGTCGTACAATTAAGGAAAGTTAACGGCATGTTTATCCGCAAAAACTGCGAAAAAAAATAAAAATAATCACTATTAGATTAGCTGTCTATTGTCTTATATATCACCACTGCCGACGGCTTCTTTTGAATAAGTATACAGTGTTGAATATGGCCCGCCAGCAGGCCGGGTACGTCAAACTACTGCCGCCTGCCAACTTCTGCCAACTGACTGCCGCCAACTTCTGCCAACTAATCCCCAGGCAATTGCCAGCTAAAAGTTCTGAGCGCCTGCTTGCTAAAGAATTCTAATATAACACCTCAAACACCTCTCTATATATTCTCTGTAAGCCGTTTTAACGTGTCATTTTGGAGCGCTAACAGCGTGCCCTATAGGTATGGATACCCGGGCCAATTAGCAGCCCTTAAACGGCTTTAAAACGCTTATTTTAATTTTTTACCCCCTGCACGATATTTTCAAACACCCATAGCATCAGCGCCAAGGCGTCGGCCTCATTGTCGTCTTCTGGCCTGTATCCGTGCTGGCGTACCGCCTCAAGTACTTGCGCCTTGGTGGCGTTTCCCCTCCCGGTGGCGTGTTTCTTGATGGTCCCCACCGGTACACCCTCGTAGGGTATCCCCCGCTTCTCACACCATGCCGTCAAGTGCGCCAGGAATCCCCCGTAAGCGTGTGCAGCATCCACCCCCAAGTGCCGCCGGACCTCCTCGTAATACACCACACCAAACGGCCCGGCAGTCTCGTGCAGCTCAGTCAGGAAGCGGGCAAACTTCAAGTAACGCATTCCGCCCCCCTGCCACCGGGTAGGCCTGAAGTTAACCGTCCCACTAGTCACCACCCCCGCAGGCGATTGAACCGCCCAGCCAGTCTGTGTACCAAGATCAAGCGCCAGCACTGTGAGCCGCTCGTTGTCGTCTTCTGTTTGTTCCATTCCGCTCCCCCCTAGAACTCCCGGAAAGTCAGCCGCACACGCACACCGAGAAACCCCTACACACTTATACTTGTATAAGTAATATGTTACTTATTCTAAAAATAAGTAACTTATATATTACTTATATATAAGTATATAGGGGGTTAGGGTTCCTATCTGGAAATACCCCTACAACCCTTGATATATATAGGTTTCCGGCAGTTGCACCCATAACCGGTGTCGTTTATCTCTGCCAACTGCGTAAAAATTGCAAGTTATTGATTATTAACGATTACCTTTAACAAGTAGATGGCAGATGGCAGAAAATTAGACGGTTTTGCCATCTACTTCTACCTATTTTAAGCACTTTTTAGCCGCCAATTTCCGCCCCGTCTCTTGTTACCCAGACGTCGGGATTTTCAACCGGTAAGACCGCACCAGTTTGCGGGCACCGGTAGTGCGTTGGCTTTATATGTAGCCAGCCTTGTCTAGCGTCGTCTTCTTTAAGATTATCCGACGCAGGTGGCGGGAATATCATGCCCTCTACACAGATGTAGCCGAACTTGCTACGAGCAGCAGGCGGCAGCCCGTAGTCTTTGGAATTCTTGAAAAATTTTATATGCCCTTTAGTAGATAAAACCGACAGCCGCTCTCTAATAGTCTTGTGACCGCCTAGACCTGCCTCCCCTTCGAAGGCGTCTGCGAACTGGTTATTGGTATATACTCGCCCCGCTATCGCCTCATCCGACAACAATTGTATAATCATGTCACGCTTGCGGCCCCGCTCGGCGTCTAGCTTTTCCCCGTAATCCTGTTGTATTAGTCGTTCGCTAACTGGGGTTATTTCCTTCCACTGCCCTTCACTTTTACACAACGTCTTGGTAGCAGGTGCCGAACCGTTACGCAGTTCAAATACAAGTTTTCTGTCGTTTGATTCTTCGTCCGGACGATAGAGCAGCAAGCCAGAAGAATAGTAGCCACGAAGGCTACCAGCACCAGAGAAAGCTAAAAAAGGGTCCTCTTTTACTTGTTGCTTGGCTAACTTCCGAGTATGGTGAACTAGTATTATCCCCGCTTCTGGGTTAATAGAATCCCGCAGTTTTTCGACACGCTCCTGTAAGAAATACATCATAGAGTTGTTGTCGTTTTCACTGTGACCACTTGGTCCGCCGTCGAATATATTGCGAATAGGATCTATAACTAGTAGGTCCATCTGTCCGGCTGCGTTAAACTCCTCTAAGCCCATCCGTACACACTCCATTCCATTGTCGTTCAATGTCATTTTAAAACGTGATGTTATAGACATGTTCGGCCCGGCCTTGTCTTTTATTTCCTCAGACAGCGGGATGCCCTGTACACGTTCTCGTAGGTAGTGGTAATCAATTTCGGCTTGTAAGTAGTAGATGCGCAAAGGACGAGGCGGCCGCATTCCTAAGAAAGGTTCACCGGCTGCCAACTGGATTAGCCAATTAAGTAAAAAGTCTGTTTTGCCTACCTTGGCAGCACCACCGAAAACGAGCAGGCCCCCCGGGGTTAATATGCGGGGCTCAATCAAGTCCAATGGCATTGAGCTGCCATCCTTAAACAGGGTACACAAGCCTTGTACCGGTGGTCCGGCCCTGTCTTTAATAGCTGTCATTGGGCTATCTAAAATAAAGCGCTTAATGTCTCGCCCTTCTGCTACTGCGTCGGCAGCATCCCACTTTATGGGCAAACCATCCGGCAATGACATAACAACCACTGTTCTAGCGCCAGCTTCTGCGATAGCCTTGGCCGCCTTTTGTGCGTAAGCTTTTCCGGCCTCGTCATTGTCCGGCCAGATGGTCACATTTTT
Organism: Parvularculales bacterium; assembly: GCA_036881865.1. Taxonomy (NCBI): domain Bacteria; kingdom Pseudomonadati; phylum Pseudomonadota; class Alphaproteobacteria; order Parvularculales; species Parvularculales bacterium. Next base: position 3,451 of record JBAJNM010000062.1, read on the forward strand.
GCCAACTAGCGGTCGCCAGTCGGTTTTATCCACAGGTGCGCTGGCGCCGTTCATAGCTGTTGTGGCTACTATTCCCTTATGGATAAGTGCGTCAGCCGCCTTCTCACCTTCAACTAATACGACACTAGCAGATGCAATTAAACCAGTTTGGTTGTATAATGGTCTTGGGCTGGGTGCTGCGTTGCGTCTTTTCTTAACGTCCCATGGCCGGTACTGCTTACCGCTTGGAGTGTCGTAGCGATAAACGCAAGCAATTAAACCGCCGTCCGAGTCCGTGTAATTCCATTTACACGAAGGCGGACCTAGCGTGTCCAGTTGGCAAACGTTTTTTTTAGGTGCTGATATCGTTCTGGCCTTTGCCGGTTGTAAATTCAACCAGGCACCGATATCACAAAGCACCTCAGGAAAACACGACGCAGTATCCATACCTCGAGCACCTGCCCAAAGGCTAAAGACGTCGCCACCCTCGCTTGTGGCAAAATCGTACCAGAGGCCGTGCCGACTGCCTTCAAGATTAACTGTAAGACTCTTACCGGGATGGCCTTGAAGATCACCGACAACAAATGTATTGCCCAGCCGCTTACCCGCTGGAAATAAATGCTTAAGCACCTCCGGCAACCTTTCCAACAAGGCTGTACGGGCTTCTTCTGTATCAATTATTTCATTTTCTGGTGTCTGGTCTGGTGCGTCGTTAAAATCTAGCCAAGTAATATTATCAGTCATCGTCCGTCTATCTCCTGCCAGCACCTGTCCTGCCAAGGGCAGAATTTACACCCAAACCAAGCCCGGTCGGCTGTAGCTCTGGGTAGTAGTTCGTCGGCGTCGCTAGCGGTTATAATTTTTACGCCACGATCTGAGGAACGCTGTGCCAGCTCGCCGTTAAATGGCACCCACTCGAAGTAAAGCTCGGCAGTGTCTTTATTAATAGCGGTAAATAATGCCGGGTTTTGTGATATGCCGGGTACTTGTTGCTCCATGTAGGCTTGATAAAGAGCAATCTGAGCAGCGTAGACAGGTTTGGAAAGGGTAACGCCCTTTCTGACTGTGTCTTTCCAACTCTTGCTGTTTAACGACTTTGTCTCCCATAGTGCGGGGTACTTGCCAGCTGCCAACTCTGCCAACTGTGGCCCGGCTGCAATGATTCCATCTATATGCCCACGAATACGCCCGCCCGCTACGTTAAAGCCGTATTGCTGGCCGTTTTCGGTTTCGGTAAATAACGCAAAGCCAGCTAAGCGTAGCCAGTTGGCTGCCAACTCTTCAAACACATGCCCGGCGGCAAAGATACGCAGCGTTTGCCCCTTAAGCGTGCGCCCCTTGTCTACTGGTGCGTGTAAATACTCATACTGCAAAGCACGATCACAGGCTACGCCCAAGCGTGAGGCACCTAGATAGTCTCGCCTCGTCGTTTGCCTTTCTGCTTGAAGCGCCTCGTCAATAAGCGACGTTAGTCGTTCAGATAGTGTAGGTTTATGGTTAAAATTAAGCATTAAAAGGGCACATCCTCTTCCAGCAATTCGTTCAAATATTTTTTATAGCTATCTGTTACAACTTTTATTAATCCTTCAATCTCTGTTTTACTATACTTCTCTAGCCCTTTACTCATGCCAATCTTTACTACATAGTCGGCTAACGGTTGCAAGGTTTTTTCACGAGCTTGTTGTTCCATTGTTTGCAGTTCTTTCATTAATTTGTCCTTATTTATGCATTTATAAAAAATATCTTGGCAGGCAAAAGAACAGAAATAACACTTAATTGTCGCCTGTTTTTTTTGTTCGCTTAAAAAACGAGGCTTTGGTGATGACCAACCAAAACCTCGCACCGGTTTAAGGCAGATAAAACAAGCCACGCTTATGTTACTTTGCTCTTTTTAGCGGCTGCAAATATGCGAGCCTGGATGCTTTTTTTATTAAATCGGAAAGCCAGCAGACAAGAAGCCCGGTAACGAGTTAGCCCGAAATCTGTAAGAAAGGCCGATGGCAGGTACTTGAGCTGCCCCGCCGTTGGCGATTGAGACAACCAGCTTAAAGACTTTTTGGCGGCGTCTTCTGTCTCGTAGGTGTTCATCCAGTCATTAGCGACCGCCAAGCATACAGACCGCTCACCTTTGGCTATTAAAGCCGCTCGTACATTTTTACCACCGCCGACGCCATACCAGAGGCCGTCTAAGCAAAAAATTCCGGCCCAGGCTGTAAAGCCTGTTGCCATTATGGCAGCATCATCCCCAAACAGATCACACCAGCAAAAAGACGAACGTTCAAGCAGGTCAATTTCAATCATTTTGAAATTGTCGTGTATATCCGGTTCTTTGTCCTCTTGCTCTTCCTTCTCCCACACATAGCCACAAAGAGCGCATATACGGCACGCTATAGGCACCACGGCCTCACACTCTGGGCAGAGCTTGGTAGGCTTCTCGCCTTTGTCGTCTTCGCCGTCTTGTCCGCCTAGGTCAATATCCTGCTCTAGTGTTCCATGTAAAATAACGCTGATACCAAAATCAAGAATAATACAATCAGTTTTTGTAATGTTTGGATATGTTTCCGGGTTAACGATACGCAGGCCCCGGCCAATCATTTGAACCATTGTGGACTGGTGAGAGCTTGGTCGCAAAAGTACGACGCAGCTTGTTGGAGGATAGTCAAAGCCCTCTGTAAGTACAGCGACATTGACTACTACTTGTGACTGGCCTTTTTCAAACCGCTCTAGCGCTTCTCGGCGTTCATCTTTTGGCAGGTCGCCGTAAACTACCTCGGCAGTTATTCCGGCGTTTTTAAAAGCCTTATGAACGTCTAGTGCATGATTGACGGTAGAGCAGAAAACAACGGTAGGCCTATCGCCTGCTTTTTCTTGCCAATGTTCAATAACTGCGTCTGTTACTGTCTCTTTGTTCATGATGGCGGCTACGGCTTCCATGTCATAGTCGGCGGCCGTTTGATTAACGTGCGCTAGCTCCTTCTGCGTGCCGACGTCAATAACAAAGGTTTTAGGCGGCACCAGATGGCCGGAAGCGATTAGTTCCGGTAGCGTTATTTGGTCTGCCACGTTAGTAAAAGCCGTGCGCAGACCTTTTTTATCTCCCCGGTTAGGCGTGGCTGTCACACCAAAGATAGCCGCAGCGGGGTTATTTTTTTTTACTGTTTCAATAATGCGATGATAAGTAGCAGCGGCAGCATGATGCGCCTCATCAATTACCAGCAGATCTATAAGCGGCATTGTGCTTATATTTGCATCTCGGCACAGTGTCTGGACCATGGCGAAGACGGCTTGGCCGGACCAATCCTTGCAGCTTGCATTAAAGACGGATGTCGTTAAATTAGGGTTTACTAATGAAAATTTTTGTCTATTTTGCTCTGTTAGTTCGTCACGATGCGCAAGTATGCACGCCTTGCCGCTAGAACCTTCTAAAAACTGGCCCGCCACCCCGGACAACATGATCGTTTTGCCGCTGTTGTGTGTTACGGTAAAGTCGCCCATCAAATACAGATTGTCACCATCTACGGTGAAGCCGTAAAAACTCCCCTTTCCTGCAAACTTGACCGAAAAGGCAGTGTAGGTTTTTTGGCTGCGTGTGCTTTTCTGTATTACAAGACTTTTATTTTTTATCGGGATGTCATTAAAATCACCGGTTATAAAAAATTTGTATTTATTGCACGCCCCGCATGGCGCTGTAATTTTACTAGCCTGCAATCCTAAGCTGCTCGCAATAAAAACGACGTCGTGTGCAAGTTGTTTGCTGTCTGTTGCGTACTCGATGCGGCCAACGTCCTTATAACCGCCGACATCTATAAGGCTCGCTAACAGGCTAGCCCGGATTTCTCGTGCGCCTGCTTTATAGATAGCGGGTATAAAGTTTTGACTAGTTGGTAAGCCGTAGAGATTAAGGCGGGCCAAGTGTTCGGCTAGTATATTGTTTGCGCCGTCTTCCTTGCGTTTAAAGTAGCAAAGCTTACCAGGCCTGCCCAGCGTTGCCCGCATTTCCAGTTTTAGGCCCAGCAGGTCGGCCATTTGCTGGCAATACTGGACAATATCGAAATTAATAGTAGCGATAGCAGGCGAGGCGCCGTTCGATTTTAATGCCCTATCGCTAAGCAGTAAGCCGAGAAGATACGGCGGAATAGGCGGCTGCGGCACTGGCTTAAAATCTACCGCCACCCGGTAAAGCTTATACTTTTTTTTAAAGCAAGACGGGCTACAAAGATAGCCCGCTACGCTAATGTTGACTACATCGTCGTTTAACGTAGCAGTGTTTTTATTTTTTTTTTTTTCGTTAGCAAGCGAAAGTATATGCCCCCTGTTTACTGTAAAAGACCCGCCCTTACTTGGTGTTATTCTGTATAGGCTGTCTACCCCTGTGTGCAGCTCTGTCACTGTTCTGGGCTGACTGTCCGGCCCCATAAGTTGGTCGCCGACCTGTATATCCTCTGCCGATTTTACTGTTCCGTCGTATAGTAAAATGGGGGTGCCTTTTGCATGGCATCCCGTAGGCGCTACGCCTAGCGTGTTTTTATGTTCTTTTAACGCAGCAATGCTGCGCTTTACAAAGGTATGCTGCCTTGGTCGTAGAATCATCAAGCGCTCCTCACTGTGCCCAGCTAGGCCGACTTGGTGCTGGCCGGGCTGTTGGCGCTGTTGGGGCTGTTGGTTGTGCGATTGGAGCGCCGTCCGGCCCCATTATCTCCGAGTATTTTTTATGTTCTGGAGTAACTGCAAGTTTTATAACGTTTCTGTCTTCGTTATTTCGGTCTCTTTCTATTCCAATCTTTGCAGCAAACATAAGCCCGTCTAAGGCTGTAAAGTCTTTTATACAACGGGCTTGTCGTGCTCTTGGCGAATCGTCCGACGGGGAAAGCCTGTAAGCGGAATTCAAGATACTTTTTATAAACTTGCGGCCAATGTTGGCCCACTCCGGCCCCTTTGGGCTAAATAAGCCTATAAGCCCCCATATTTTGCGACGAGCGTACGGACCTTCCAGTACAACAAACTCGACGCTAAGATATACGGCGCCCGTCTGTCCTAGCGTGGCTAGTCCATCTGTCCAACCTTGTGCCGCATCGGTATGGCCGCCCGGTTTTATGCTCATACGTACACGAGCTAGAGTGCCAGCCGGGATAATGTCAAATACTTGCGCGTCTTCTGCGTCGTTGAAATCGTTCCATATAGTCATAGTTGTTTTTCTTTAGTGTTTGTTATTGGTTAGGCTTGTCGGCTGGCTGCGCTTTATGCTTTTTAAACGACAAGCGCTCTTTTATTGGCTTTGCTGGCCCGTGTATTTTTTTCATTAGCTTGCCAAGGTGTGGCGCCTCAATCATATCCAGGCGCCCACTTCGATCTTTGGCCGGGTAACCGTAGGGGTTTAAGGTGTGATTGATAAAGGCACGATAGGGGACGCTATTGTCGTCTACAAGCTCTGCTAACGTGATGACTTGGTCTACGACACCTGGCAATTCTAGTGCAGTTTTAGCGCCATCAATTTGCGGTGCGTAAACTTTTCTGTTGTAGTCGTCTAGCCTCTCGTCCAGAATGCCAACGAACCACAAGTTTTTGTTGCGAGTGTGTTGCAGGTGAGTAAGCCAACCTATCATTTCTTGCCCGTGCAAGCCGTAAGCGCCACGGCTGTCTGGTTTGCCGGTTCGTTCGCTCATGGCCTGCGGCTGACCTTTGCACCATTGCAAGCACAGGCGGCCCGCCACGGTAATAGAATCAACAAAAACAGTGTCGTATTTATTGAGCACGGCTGGATTGCCAAAGCGTTCACATACGGCTTCAAAATGTGCTTGACTGTACGGTTGCTCATCCCTTAGCGCTGGATTAGGCCCGCCGATAAACACGGCAAAATCTCGGCATTCTGGCCAGGTTCTTGGCCGTATTGTGTCACCCTCCCAACCTTCAACAGCAAGGTCCCCGGCCTCAAGGTCAAAAAAAAGCGTTTTTTTCTCATCAAGCGACCAGAGTAAACTAGTTTTACCAATACCCGAGCGGCCAAAAATACAGCCGCTTACGCCTCGCTTTTCTGCGAGGCGTTGGTCGGCGGTTATTATAGGAAAACTCATGCCCGGCACTCCTTTCGCTTGCAGAATGGCAAAGCTTCGTCAGTAGGTAAAGCCCCAATCATTTTGTTTAAGTCGAGCAAAGTATCAAGCGCTTTTTTCTGTTTTAACATGCTTATAATTCTTCTTTCTAGATTGTCGGTAGCGTTTTTTATATCGTTTACCGATGCTTTCTTAATATCCACCAGCTCACAACAATGTGCGTCTTTGTATGGGTAAACCTCAACCAGCTCCGGCAAATTTTCCACTAAAAAATTATAATGTTTCGGGCAAGCCGTTGTTTTTTTATCGTTTTTTGTTATCGTTTTCTGCTCTTCCATGTTTATTTTTCTTCTTTTGCTTGGAGTTGGTAGACAGGTTTCCCAGTTTTTAAAGTGCGAGCAGTTGTAAAAACTTGACGCAATGATTCCGGCCAAGCGTTATATTTACGTTCCGATACTTTGTATGTGACGTCTAAGAAATCCCCAGGTTTTTCGCCTGAATCTTTAAGGCGTTGGAAAATCTCAGCTAGCTTTTTCTGGTCCCATAAGATGCGCTTGGGAATGTTTGAAGTTATATACACGTCGCCGTCTATAAAGCGTACTGTCCCTGTTTCCTTGCTTTGTTCGTGCCGTACAGTTTTCTCCCGCCACTGATATTTTAAAGTGATGGAACCGGCAATAAACTCACTGATCAATTCTGCTCGTTCTAGGTTTTCTTGTGCCTTTTTTTGCAGCTCCATCAAAACATCAGGCGATAGGCTGATAAGCTCCTCGGCCGTTAGGCTTTGCGCATACTCAAGAGACATACTCATAACTGTACCTCTTTTGCTGTGTTGGCCCGAAACTCTGAGACGCTGCCGTATATGCGCTCTTGTTCGTATGCCTCTACATCTTGCAGTCTGTACAGCACTTTAGCGCCCGCTTTTAAATAGCGGGGCCCCTTTCCTTGCGTACGATAGGCGGCTAGCGTTCCTTTTGCCATGCCCCAACGTTCGGCTAGTTGGCTTTGTGTTAAATGCTTTTCAGTCATTTATATAAGTTTCCTGTTGTTATTGATATGTTTTTTTTATATGACGTTTTTTTTTACAGCTTTCAATAAAGCGTCGTATAATGTTTACATAAAATTACAACATTTTCTACTATTTTATAATTTATTTTTATTTAATAGTTGGCAATATTTACCGGTTTAAAGAGCAAGCAAGGAAAAAAATAATGAGCGAATCAGGCACATTAAACACACTAGACACGCTGGGCAAGCGTTTAAAATGGGCAAGGCTGACAGCACACAAAAGAAAAGAACAGGAGAAAAAACTAACGTTAAAATATGTTTCAGACTTTGCCGGCGTAGCTTTGTCTACTATAGACAAATTAGAAAAAGACCAAAGTCAAGGTAGCTATAAAATTAACTGGGATGAGCTGGCCAGACATCTAAGAGTAGACAGAGGCTGGCTACTTCATGGCGATACGGTTACAAAAAGTCACGACCTACAAAAGCTTAAAAAAGCTAATGAAAATAACACTTTTATAGAGGTGATAGGCGTTATAAATGCTCTGACAGATCAATATATTAATTGGCAACGGACGGGCAAGCCATCGCATTTATTAAAAGGTTCAATAATTGAAGCGTGTAAAAGAGTAATAGAAATAGGTAAAAATGAATAGCTTTTTTACTTTTTTACATTTATTTATTTTAATAAATAATAAAATTGACTTTTATTTGTATTAATGTAAATAATAAATAAACAAGCTTAGTTAATTACAAATACAAAAAAAAGGAAATGTAAAAAAATTATGGTTAGCATTAAAGCCCCAAAAAGCTACCCGCAGCCAGCTAGGCTGCTGCACTGGAAGAAAGTGCAAAATATAGTACCCATTAGTCGCACAACCGCCTGGCGGCTGGAGAAAAGCGGGTTATTTCCACGGCGTCGGCAGTTAATGGGTACTAGAAACGTAGTCTGGGTTGAATCTGAAATACTTGACTGGCTGGCCAGTCATCAGCCCGCAATAGAATAGCATTACATTCTAAAAAAAAAAAGAAAGCTGTGAACAATGTACAGCTTTCTTTTTTTTGTCCTCGTCCGCTTATGCGGCTTCGCTTGTCGGCCGTGTTTTTTTATCACATCCTGCAATAATCCAGCGTAGATATTTTTCCCACGTATTTATTGCCGCCTGCTTTTCCTTAAAATAACTATAGCGGTCGTAATGTTTGCTTGAAACGTCGCTTATAGTGTGGTTTTGTATTCTGTCTCTGTCTTCTTTACAGATACCGGCCTCGCCCATAAGTGTCTTACATGTGCTTCTAGAATCTTTTGGGTAAAATGCCTCAAAGTTATCGGCCTGCCCCATGCTTTTAAGCGTGTTTATATGCTTTTTGAGTGCCTGGCTTGGCCCGACTTTGCTGACATACTTATCCATTCTAAATACTACACCCTTGTGTGATGCTGGAAATAAAAAAGGCGTATGGCCTGTCAGCTTGTGCAATTCGGCCAGCAAATCCAACGACAAACTAGACAACGGTAACATATGCCAGCGTTTTATTTCTCGCCCGGTTTTTAGTATTTCCGGCGGTAGCCCTAGCTCTGCTTTATCCCAGTTCACATACTCCCATTTTACTTTTGCCAACTCTTCAACACGTAAGCCCGCAATACTGAAAAGCAGCTTAAAGTATAAGACAAATAACGGCGACATCTTGTACGCCCCTTTTACATGCTTTTCAATTTTTACGTTGTCAACCGTGTCAACAAGTGCGCCCGACTGATAAACGGGCAACGACTTCCAGAAGTGGTGCAGCTCTTCTTCTGTTAAAAATCTGTCTCGAACTCGCTCCCAGTCTGCCTGAATTGGGATACATGTGACAGGGTTGAAAGGTATAGCGAATTTTATAGGCTTGTTAAGATATGTACGGGGATCATTGTCTTGTAATATTCCTCGATTGTATGCAGCGTGCATAATGCCACGCACTCTGTTTGCTGTTGTCGTAATGCCTTCGTCCATCATTTTTTTTAATACTTTTATTAAGTCATCCGTTGTTACATTGCACGCTATTTTATTGGCAAGCTCCGGGAACGGTTCAAGCACATAGTGCTTTAAATTGTATTCCGCATGCGTCCAAGACCTGCGCTCGTGCGTTTTCAACCAGATAATATAAGCATTAAAAAGATCAGACAGGCTGCCTAGCTCTCTTCTGTTCTTTTCTTCTCGTAACTTATGCGTTAGCTTGTCTTGCTTGTGTTCTTTTGGGCAGACTCTCTGCCTTACCAGTAGCGAATATTCGCTAGCTTGTGCCCGGGCTTCTGCCAGAGTTACGCCGAAGTCGTTCGCATTGGCTTTATAGTCGCCGATTTTTATTTTTTTCCTATATTTGCTGTTAAGATAATAACCGAAATGAAATTCTTTTTTACCTCTTGGTGTGACTCGTAGTAGTAGGCTGCCTGTATTTTTTGTGCCTTTTTTTTCTGTTATGTAGTATTCTTTTTCTTTTGGCTTAAAGTTTCTTACTTGCTTGTCTGTTAACATGTCTGTTGTACTCCTTTCTCGCTTAGTAGAAAAAACTAATCTTTAACCGCTTGGCTTATGTGCTTATGTGTGCTGTTTTATGTATTGTATACTTTTTGCAATACAGAAACAAACTTTTAACGCTTTATATAAAAAACTATGTTTTTTTTTGCGTTTTTCATAAAAAAACAATAGTTTACGTAAAGCTTAGAAACATAAGTAAAAGCCGAGAAACATTTAAAACATTAGCCTTTATTGCTGTCATTATAGAGCTTAATCGCAGCCAGGTCAA
>JBAJNM010000063.1 GCA_036881865.1 Parvularculales bacterium
TGTCGAAGTGAAGGAGATCAAGTTCCGCCCGAATATCGACGAGCATGACTACCAGGTCAAAATGCGCAATGTCCGCAAGTTCATCGAGGCCGGGGACAAGGTCAAAGTCACCCTGCGCTTCCGCGGCCGCGAGATGGCCCATCAGGAACTCGGCGTCCACCTGCTCGACCGCGTGCGCGCGGAAATGGAAGAGATGACCCGTATCGAAGCCATGCCCAAGATGGAAGGCCGGCAGATGGTCATGGTGCTGGCGCCTGCCTAACCGGCCTTAGTGAGGACGGATGGGGGGTGAGTGCTGATCCTTCGCCGAGCCCGTGCCGAGCCTGGGACAACACCACCAGCACAAAATATCCCCGTCCATTAACAATCAACCATATAAATTCCATTGCCCTGGCTGGAACCGGGAATGACTTCCGAAACGCCTGCACTCGCTTAATCACACCTGCAGATATGTCTCTTTAGAGCAGTTCGTCCGGCAGCGTGCCGCTTACCTCAAGGCCTTCGAAATCGCCATCCCCTGCGAAGAGTTCATCAATAAAGCCGATCCCCCACACGTTGAGGGCGACCTGCCCTGCCCCGGTCGGGATTCCGCCTACGAGTGCCTGTCCCAGCAGGTAGTCAGTAAGACTACCCGTATCACCGCCAAACCGGGCCTTGAGCGCATCCGCATCGAGTCCGCTTGAGAATTCGACGGTCAGGGTCTCATCCACAAGGTCGAAAGTGATCCCTGTATAGGCGCTGCCGTCATAAGTGAGTTCCGCCCCGGAAGACGGCTCTCGCAGGTGGCGCAACAGATGGGCCACATTGGCTTCGGTGGTAACGGTATTCGCAGGGTCGACATGATCGTCAACGAAACACAACCTATCCTCACCCAGGGTGAAGTTCCTGATAGTATCGGAGCCGTCGTTGAACCGAACGACGTCAGCGTCCGGGTTGGATATATCCCTTATATGCGAGAAGACATAAACGAACTCATCCGCCCCGTCTCCGAAGCGCACCTCATCATCACCGCCCTTGGCATGGATGACCCAGCCGCCGCTGCCATCGGTGACGGTTATCGTGTCATCCCCCTCGGACCCGAGCCAGATCCTCGGGCTCGTATCGGCTTCCACCTTGAGATTGATAAGTTTCTGCAAAGCCGCCTGCCCGTCAGCATTCCCCTTGAAAAGCAACGTGCTCTCATCGACGGCATCGCCCGCAAGCCACTCCGGCTTGAATTCCGTCCATGGGATGGGATCGATGAATTCAACCTTAATGCCCCCGCCGGTATACCGGCCGCTGGGAAGGGTGACCCCGACAGGGAATGCGACGTAAACCTGCACCACATCATAGTCGGCGAGCGAGCTATTGCTGGCCTCGCCGTTATGCTCAATGCCAAGGAGCGCAAGGTAGCTCGTTCCGAGTTTTGAGAGAAATTCTGCTCGCAAAGCATCGGGCGCTGCGCTGGGCGAGCCGCTCCGGTTGCTGAACAGGATCGAGTCCCGGCCCGGGGTGAAACCCGTGACCAGGTCGCCGCCGTCCCAGGAGATATAATTGTTGGCATCGGCCACGGCATAGCTGTAGGTCACCTCATCGGTGCCGCCCATGCTCAGATCGATCACATCATCGCCAATGCCGGCAGCAATCTCATCATCCCCCGGACCGGGCATGATGACAGTGTCCCCGAAACCGGTTTCAACCCGCCACGGCCGCTCTTCACCAACGTAGGCATTACCTTGCGTTCCTTGCGCTCCTTGGGCTCCTTGCACACCGCCGCTGCCACTGGCTCCATTCTCCGCATTGGTATTGACATCATCCAGATTTTCGACTGATGGCGGCAGGTCGTATGGATCACGGATCAGGACTTGCACATGTTTTGGGACAATCGTGGTGACACCATCCGCATACTTCATGCCGGTCGTGCTGACACCGTCACTGAGGGTGATCTTGAAAGAGCCTTCCACATCCGTCACAAGGCTAATTCTTCCCTGATTGATCTCAGCCTCGGTGAAGGTGATCTCCCGGGGGCCGAAGGCCGGAAGATCAATATTCACCCATCTCCCCGCCCCTGAATTCGCCGCCGGATCGACATTCCGCTCAAACCTGACCGCATCAATCTCGGAGACGGTGTAGACGAGATTGGCATCCGCCGTGTCATCATCAATGCCTTCAATCTGGATCCAGGACAGTACAAGCGGCTCGTTCTCGTTGACACCCACATAGAGGTCCAGGCCAAGTTGCGGGCGATATTCGGTGATTTTCACCGTGAAGGCCTTCTCAACGCCGCCGACACCGATGGTCAGGGGCAGGTCGGTGAACCGGTCATCCCCATCGGGGAAGAAAGCCTGGCGCTCCAGGACGTTGAGTGTGAATTTATTTTCCTCGCCCTGCACCGCCTCAATGCCGAAACGCATCTGGGGATCGCCGCTGATGGTGATGTCGGAAGCCCGATAGACCGCATTGGTATCGGATATCGTCAGGATGGCCATCTCAATCTCGTCGCTCTCATCCGTTTGCTCCAGATAATACGTGCTCTGGGACGCAGAAAGTGTATGCGTTGCATCATTTATATCGGTGATGGCAATCGTGAAGTCCTGGCTGTAATTGGTGCTTTGGAGCCCGCCGGTGGCGCTCGCGGCAACCGTCACCGTGAACTCTGTTTCATTGGCAGGAGGATCATAATCGAAACTCTGGCCCGCCTTGACCCTGAGCTTGAATACATTGCGGACGCCGTCAGCAGCCACAAACTCGAACCGGTCGTCTCCGGTCACCGTGAAGTCACCCACCGCATAGGTGGTGTCGGGATCGGTCACCGTGATCGTGCCGAGATCGGTTTCGGCGGTTGAAGTTGTCTCTGCCAGGGAGATTCTGTCGGGGGTATGGCTCACCGAAGCCGCCGTGTCATCGATGTCCGTGATGGTGATGGTGAAGTCCTGGCTGAAATTCGTGCTATGAAGTGCGCCGGTGCTGGCGGCAACCGTCACCGTGAACGGGTTTGTTTCGGTCTCGTAGTCGAAACTCTTGCCGCCCAGTAGCTTGAAGGTGAAGACATTGTCAGTGCCGCTTGCCACAACACCGAAACGGTTATCGCTGACGGTGAAGACATTCGCCGCATAGGTGGTGTCGGGATCGGTCACCGTGATCGTGGCTATATCGGTAGCGGTGGTCGAGTTTGTCTCGGCCAGGGTGTGGGTTGAGGCTGTGCGGGTGACCACGGGGTCAGTGTCGTCAATATCGGTGATGGTGATGGTGAAGTCCTGGCTGAAATTCGTGCTATGAAGTGCGCCGGTGCTGGCGGCAACCGTCACCGTGAACGGGTTCGTTTCGGTCTCGAAATCGAAACTCTTGGCTTCCAGAAGTTTGAGGACGAACTCGTTTGATGAGCTTCCTGCCACAACGTCAAACCGTATGTCATCAACCGAGAAGTCACTCGCCTGATAGGTGGTGTCGACATCGCTCACCGATATGGTGGCAATATCCGTCTCGGCAGTTGAGGTTGTCTCGATCACGGCACTGGCCACTTGAGTGCTACTCACCACCGCCACATCATCGGCTCCCGTGACGGTCACCGTTACGGTTGCCGGATGCGGAAGAGCACCAAGCTGATCTGTGGCATAGATTGTCAGCTTATCGGCAACCTGCTGACTCCCGGCAAGCCCCTGTACCCGCGCCTTCATCGCATCGGTGAACCCGTCTGCGGATGATGTCCCCGCATTTGCGAGATGGTAATTCCAGGTCAGGGTTCCTGACGCATCATCACGGGTGAAAGTAAAGATACCGTAATGCCCGATGACATCGGCGGGTGTTGTGGTGCCGGTAGTGGTTGCCGTGCTCAAACCCGCGGCATTTGCCGTGAGCGTAGCCGGGGCTGTCCCGTGGCTATGGCCGATCTTGAAGACCACACCGGTATTGGCGTCATCGGGATCATCGAAGCCGATCTGCCCGTTGACCTCTGTGGAGCTGTCATCTTCGGTTATGGCTCCGGTATCATGACCCGCTGCTGTCGTCAGCACCCTCAGATCATCCGCCCCGGTAACAGTCACAAGAGCGGTGACGGGGATATCATTGATCCCATAAGCATCACTAGCATAGACTGTCAGCTTCTCGGAGACCTGCTGACCCCCGGTCAGGGCCTGAACCCGCGCCTTCATCGCATCGGTGATGCCCGCCTGCGTGGCATCGGCATTGGCCAGATGATAGGTCCAGTTCAACATCAGACTGCCGTCATTTCGGGTGAATGAGACAACACCATACTCACCGACGATATCCGCCGGCGTCGTCAGAGTCGGCGTCGTTGACGCGAGGGTTGAATCATCCGACATGAGCGTCGCCGGATCCGTGCCATGGCTCAGGCCGGTCTTGAAGACGACATCGGCCGCAGGATTATCGACATCACCGAATGAGAACACCCCGCCCCGGCTGCCGTCGACATCTTCGGTCAATCTTTTGGCAACGGTTGTAGTGCCGTTCAGCTCGGGCAGATCATTGACACCCGTGATGGTCACGGTCACGGTTCGGGCTGTCGTGCCGCCTGCGTGTTCATCATCGGCATAGATTGTCAGCTTCTCAACAACCTGCTGACCCCTCGCCAGCGCCTGAACCTGCGCCTTCATCGCATCAGTGAAACCGTCTGCGGATGATGTGCCCGCATTAGCGAGCTTATAAGTCCAGCTCAGCTCGCTGGTGCTGTCGTCCCGGCTGAAGGAGAAAATGCCGTAATGCCCGGCAATATCGGCCGGGGTCCGGTTATCCGAGGTCGTTGCAACCAAACTGGTGTCATTTGCCGCAAGTGTGGCCGGGTTCGCACCATGGCTGTGACCGATGTTAAAGACAATGTCTTCGTTGCTGTTATCTTCATCGACATCATTAAAGGGAATGCCCCCCTGAACTACCTTGGTGGTGTTATCTTCTTCGATAGCTCCCGTGGAATTTTCCGTCGTCGTCGCCAGCTCAGGCAAATCATTAACGCCCCTGATGGCCACTTCAACGATAGACGGATCCATACTCTCATCATCACCGACATAGATCGTCAGCCGCTCAGCAACCGTCCTGCCGTCGCGCATTGATTGAACCCGCGCCGCCATCGCAGCGGCATCCGCAGGATCAACGCCCTGCAGCACCGCATTGGCATGCGCCAGCTGATAGGTCCAGTCAACCCTGCCGGTGTCATCATTGCGGGTGAAAGTGAAAACGCCATATTGCCCGACAATAACAGGCGGGCTACTGGCGGTGACTGAAACCATACCGGGATCATCCCGCAACAGCGTGTTCGGGTCCGTGCCATGGCTGTGGCCTACATTGAAAACAATATCAGCAGTAGCCTGGTCAACATCACTGAACCTGACCAGATTCTGAACGGGCGCCGTCTGATCTTCCGTGATGAAAAAGACGCCGCTGCTGTGCTGACTGCGTCCCACAAACAGCACAAGCGCATCATCGACACCCGTGATATTCACATCGACTGTGACCGGGCTCGGATTGCTTCCGGCATAGATCGTTAGTTTCTCAACCACCTGCTCGCCCCCGGCCAGAGCCTGAACCCGCCCTTTCATCGCTGCAAGACCGGTGACGCCCGCCTGCTCCACACCGGCATTGGCAAGTTTGTAGGTCCAGTCCAACTCGCCCGATGTGTCATTGCGGGCGATGGTGAAGAAACCGTAATGTCCGGAGACGATATTTGCCGCCCCTGTGGTGATTGATGGCAAGCCGGAATTCGCCGGGGTGGCAGGGTCGGCTCCATGGCTGTGTCCGGCTTTGATTGCTATGGTGGCATTAGTGTCATCGGCGTCGCTGAAACCGACCACCCCGCTGATGGTTTTGGAGGTGTTGTCCTCCTCGGTGGTCTTGATGACTTCAGTCCCGCCATCCGGCTCGACAGCCAGCAGAGCGAGGTCATTGGTGCCGGTTATGATGAGGTTCAGAGTCTGTGTTGTGGTATTCAGCCCGCTTCTGGCAACAACCGTGAATTCGAGTAATATGCGCTCCCCCGCATCAAGTGCATTGACCAAGTCTTCATTGGCATCAAAAATCCATTCGCCATAATAATCGGGGTCAGAAAGGGTGCTGCCATCATTCAGCCACAGGGTGCCGTAAGCGGTTGCGATTTTATGACTATAAATTGCTTTCAACGCGGTGGGATCGCTCCCGGCGGGGCGTACCGCCGGCGAAGATGAATAACTCACGCTGTAGCTGACCGCATCACCCTCAGGATCGGTCGCCCCGAAATTCCCCGAAGGTGGAGGGTCGTTGAAGTCGTCATCAACCAGCGTATCGTTGATGAACACGGGGTCAAGCGTCATGACAGGGTTGTCATCCGCACCGGTGAAATTGAACTTCAGGACCTGTCTGATAACACCTCCGCCGCTTGCGGCTGCCACCGAGAAATCCAGCGAGATGAAATCTCCCGCATCAAGCCTGTTGACCGCATCATCATTGACGATGAATTCCCAATCTCCGTGGCCACTTGCGGCACCGTCCCCCCTATGGAACCACAAGACGCCATAATCGGTTGTGATCTTATCGGTAAACCGGCCCCTTCTGACGGTATCGGCATCATCGGGAAGGACCGCTTCCTGAGTTGCCGTGCCATTCTCCAAGGTCACGGTATAAGTGATGTCCGTGTCGTTATTGTCACTGTCGGTGGCCGTGAACGACCCCGTTGGGTTAGGGAAATCATCGTTAGCCGAAGTATCAAAATCCTCTTTGAGGACGATCTCCTTCGAGGTGAATGAAAAACTTCCGGTTCTGTAGGTGTTGTCCGGATTTTGCTCAAACGTTTTCCCGTCTTGGGCGCGGGTGGTATTCAAGAGTTCAAAGTTCGGGTCATTTGACCCGCCGGTTTGCCTGACGGTATAGAGGAATGTTTTCGTCCCCGGGGTAAATGCTATACTTATATTTTCAGGATCTCCTGCCAGCAATTTCCACTCGCCTTGCGGTTGTTTGTATGCCCAGATATCATAAGAATCTTCATTTCCATTCGCGGGCAAGCCATTGATCTCACCGCTGAAGTGAACCGCACCGCCGGCAGATTCATCCCGCAGCAGGGTGAAGGTTATCTCCCCTGTCCCCACTACCCCGGGACGATTTCCTTCACTCTGAGGCCCCTGACCGGCCAGGGTGCTCAGATCGACATTTGAGATAAACCGGTGTGTGGGCGAGCCGGGGGATTTTGTCATATTCGACTGATAGATATAAACGTCTGCCGATGCCGTGACCTCAGATGGCGTCAGACCAAAAACCGGGGCGCTGTCACTGGTATTCGTGAAGATATCAAAATCAAACTCCTGCCCGCTGAAGGTCACCCGGAGAGCGACATCACCATCGGCAGCGAAATCAAACGTCGCACCATTTTTGAAAAACAGATAATATTTGGCATCGAGAAGTGCATCTTCCTGAATGTGAAATTTTGATGTATCTGCCCCTGAAAGAACAAAGTCATTCTGGGTATAGGTCGTATCAGGGTCATCGACATAGAAGATGGCAATATTCTTGTCATCGACGGTAATGTGCGCCGTATCCAGCGCATAGGTGAACGGGTTCCTGTCTTCATCAGGAGCGCGATTGCCCGCTTCCACAATCACCGCAGGGTTATCATCAATGCCCGAAATGCTGATCGCCAGAGTTTCTTCTGTGCTTTCAAGACCCATGCTCGTGGCCTTGACCTTGAATTCAAAGGGGATGACAACCCCGTCACCCAGGGCGTTGACCGCATCATCAACAATGTCAAATTCCCAGTCGCCATCAGCCGGATTAAAATACAGGGCACCGTATGTTTTGCCATTGTGGCTGGCTGTAATTTTGCGGGTGAAACCCTCAAATCCGGTAACATTGGAGACGGTTTCCACACTGGCACTGCCCAGGGTCACCTCGTAGGTGATATCATCGTCATTATCATCATAGTCCCGGGCACCGAAGGATCCGGTCAGGTTATCGAAATCATCCCGCCTTACCGTATCCGCGATGTCATGGGGGGCCAATTCCAGAACAGGCTCATCTTCTGCACCTGTCAGGTGAACAATCAGTCTCTGGGCAGCGGCTTTGCCGCCGCTGTTGGCCGTTACCGTGAAATCAACTGTTGCTTCCTGCCCATGACCCAGTCCCTGGACAGCCGAATTATCGGCTTCAAATTCCCATCTGCCGCCGTGCTCGACAAGCTCCTGAACTTCGATATTGAAGGTTGTGCTGCCTTCAATTTCGGTGGATGAGAATAAATGGTATGCGCTTGATAGTGCTGATGGGCCTCCAGGTAAGATCCCCCTGATGGTATAAAGAAAAACATGCTCATCGCCTGACGGGGCGGTGTATTGCGTCAGGCTTGACGTTCTTACCGCCTCCAGAGACCAGTCTTCACCATTCCTCACTGCCCAGATATGATATGCATCCTGCCCCCCTGTTGCCGGCAGCCCGCTAATCTCATCGATGATGGTTTCTTCGGTGTATATCCGGTTTCCGCCGGTATCCTGCCGCCCGCTATCCCGTAACAGGGTGATGGTGATATTTCCCGTGCCCACGGCACCGGGGCGGGGGCCGTTGTTGTTGTCATTAGGAATACTTGCCCCTTGCGGACCTGCTATTGTCCCCAATTCAACGCTGGAAGTGAAATAATGCCTGCTCGTATTACTGGAATCTGATGGGTTTTCATCCGACTGATAGAGATAAGCGCTGCCCGGGTATGTGACTTCCTTGATTTTCTGCCCATAGGTCGGGGCGACGTTATTTTCCTTGAACCATAGGGTGCCGTATTCGGTGACGACCTTATGGGTGTATTTATCCCGCATTGAGAGCGGATCATCCGCACCGAGGGCAACCGATGCCGCCGTGCCGTCTGCCAGTCTCACATCATAGCTGATGGCTGTGTCGGCATCGGCCAGATCCTGGTCAGTCGCAAGGAACGACCCCGAAAGACCGGGATAGGCTGCAGGATCACTGAAATCATCGTCTGCCGCCGTATCGGCAATATCGACAATGACAAGTTCGCCGGAATTCAGCTCATGGGTCGTGCCGTCAGCAAGACGTGTCGTTCCGGTTAAAAGATATTCGTCGTTAAGGTATAGAACACTGTACAGAAATACATTTTCACCACCCGGTACTGAAGGCAGGCTAGAATGGGGATGCGGCGACTGCAATGACCATGTTGTTCCGTCATAAACCGCCCAAATATAATGTGCGGTAGTCGACTGCGCCGCTTCGGTCAGCCCGGCAATCTCGCCGGTGATGTGAACGGCGCCACTGTCCCTGAGCAGGGTGATGGTGATCTCCCCCGTCCCCACCGCCCCCGGAGGGGGGGCTGGATTACGGTCAACTGGCTGGATGTTCTGGGTATTCGCCGTTACGACTCCCAGATCCACACTGGAGATGAATTTATGCGTAGCTGCTGACGGACTAAGGGATAGGCCGGACTGATACACATGGAAGGTATCGGAAGCCGAGAGTTGAGAGCGAACGGGCAGAATTTCAGGGGTATGATCAGCCATATCGGTCCAGACTGTGAATCGTTCTGTCACCCCGCCGAGGGAGACATCAACGTTGACGTTCTCAGCAGCATCGAAGACTCTGTTCGGTTTGATCCGCAGGGTGAATGTCCCGGCTGTGCTGCCGGCAACAATTTCAAAACGGCTGTCACTGACGCTGAAGTCACCCGCCTCGTAGGAGGCCGTGTCAACGTCAGTGACCGTGATCGTGGCCATGTCAGCAGTCGTATTGATCGGTATTCTTTCCAGCTCGAATGTATTGGGGTTCAAATCGCCGTCCGGGCCCTCCGTCGTCACGGTCAGTACGGGGTCATCCTCAGCACCGGTGAGATTTAATCTCAGAATATAAGTGCTGACCGCGCTCAGGCTGGTGGCCGTCACCGTGAAATCGAGCGAGATAACCTCCCCGGCGTCAAGGGCATCAATCCCCGTGCTACTGGCAAAGCGCCAGATGTCAGCGGTCGAATTGGCCGTGGGAACAAATGAGAACACCCCATAGTCGGTAGTGAAAGTTTTAACACCTTGAGTCACTGTTTGCACATAAGTCACACCCGTTGGTGCATTCAGAGTCACATCATAGGACGGCACACTGCTGCCATGCGATCCGGGATCAGTCGCACTGAAATGTCCGCTCAGAACATCGTGTGCATCTACCCCGCTGCTGTCGGCGACCTCTAATTCGACAACTTTTGTGGCGCTGGCGGTATTGATGATAAACGTCTCGGTAACCCCGCCGACAGTGACATCAACCTCAGCATTGCCGTCATCAGGGTCAAATTCGGAATAGGCCTTAACCCGCAGCTCGAATGACTGGTCCGGGGTGCCGGGAATGATTTCAAAACGGTCATCAGAAAGGGTAAAGCTGCCTTGCGTATAATTCGTATCCGGGTCACTGACCGTGATCGTCGCTACATCTATCGCCTCAAATGAGTTGGCTTCTGTCAGCGTGAAGGTGTTCGGATTGTTGTCGGCATCTGCATCCCCTGCCGTCACACTGGTGCGGGCCGTATCATCGGCACCGGTGATGAGGAATGTCACCGTTCGCGCCGTGGCTTTGCCATTGGCGGTTGCCGTTATCGTGAATTCAATGCTTGCCGATTCTCCATCACCGAGGGCGTTGATCGCATCCGCCTTGGGATGATAGGCCCAGGCCTTACCCAATTCAAAAAGGATATATTCATCATCAATGCGCAGCAGATCATTGTTGGAAGCACCGGCAACGCCTCCCCCATCATTGTGGGTATAGGACAGACTATAGGTGATCGTATCTCCGTCAGCATCCGTTGCGCGGTAATTCCCGGGCGCAACAGGGGAGAAACTGTCAAGGGCAGCGGTATCGACTATCTCAACGATGACATCGGTTGAGGAATAAAAAATGATGTTGCCGTCAGAAACTCTGGCTGTTGAAGACAACTGGTATGTCTCACCGCCATTCTCAGTAAGCGTAAAGAGAAAAACGGCTTCGTCCCCTGAAGGAGTCGACACCTCATTCGATACGGCCTGCAGGGTCCAGACGAAGTCATGCCTGACCGCCCAGATATGCGTGTCTTTGCCATCTCCCGTTGCCGACAGGCCGCTAATCTCATCGGTGATATCAACAGCGCCGCCCCCGGCCTGATCCCTCAGAAGGGTGATGGTGATCTCTTCGCCTGCACCGGGGCGGGGGCCTTCATTGATGTAACGGGCCCCGATATCGCCCAGATCAACGCTGGATCTGAAGAAGTGGTTGGGTGCGTTAAAGTCGAGTTCCGTTTTTGACCGGTAGACAAAAATTTCTTCCAAAGCTGTGAGTTCGGTCGGAAACGGAAGAAATTCAGGTGCGTTGTCCGAAATATCTGTGAAAATGGTGATCGGGACACTCGGGTTGCCGTCACCTGTCAGCGTGATGTTTAGCGAAAGATTATTGGCAGGATCGAAAGTTTTTTCGCCTTTAACCCGCAGGTAAAATATCCCGGCTTCGTGGCCGGCAACAACCTCGAACCGGTTTTGGGGATCGCCGGTGATGGTGAAGTCACTCGCCTGATAGGTCGTGTCAGAGTCTGTGACAATAACCCAGGCGATGACGGTGGCCTCGCTCGGCGTGGGCGATGCATCAAGTTCATAGGTCGTCGGATTTCTGTCAGTGTCGGCAGCGCCCATCGTCAACATGAGTTCAGGCGTATCGGCCGCACCGGTCAAATCGATGCTCAGAGTCTTAATCGCGGTCTTGTTATTGCTATGCGCCGTCACCGTGAAATCAAGTGACGGGGTGTCCCCATTGCCAAGGGCTTCAACCGCGCTATCGTTAACGACAAATTCCCAGGCGCCGCTGGTTGCGTTGATCCACAGATTGCCATAGTCCGTGTCGATTTTATGGGTAAATCTCTCCCGGTGGGTGTTCTCCCCCGCTAACGTCCCGTCCAGTGCCACCGTATAGCTGATCGCGCTGTCCGGGTCCTTGGCACCGAAGAGACCCGAAGGGTTGGCATAGGTGTCATCTGCCGCCGTATCGGTGATACGCACCGTGTAAAGTTCATAGACCCTGCCATCCGGAACTTTGTCAGGCCTTCCATTAGAGAGCGCAAAGGTCCCACCGAATGTATTTGCAGCTGCAAACAGGAAGACGGCTTCATCCGCTTCGGGCACATCGTTGCTGTCGTTATCCCCGATCAGGGACCAAGTGCTGCCATTCCGAATGGCCCAGACGTTGGTTTTGATCGTATCTGTTGTTGTCTGCCAGCCGCTGACCTCACCCGTGATTTCTATCGGGCCGCCTTCCCGCAGCAGTGTGATGGTGATCTCCCCCGTTCCCTCAGCGCCGGGACGGGTGGGGTTTCTGGCAAGGTCAACGCTTGACATATAAGCGTGCTTCTCACCTTCAAGGCGGTTTATCCATGTTTCATAGATATGGGTGCTCGGCGAAGATGTGACGGTATCCGGCAGAAAGGACGGGCCTACATCTTCCACATCGGTCAGGATGGTGAAATGCTGCGCCGGCAGGCCTGACCCATTAAGGGTGACATCAATTTCAACATTGCCCTCGGAAATGATGAATGCCTGATTGGCTTTGATCCGTAAAACAAATGTTCCCGTACTATCGCCGGCAACAACCTCAAAACGGTTTTGAGGATCGCCTGTAATGGTGAAGTCTCCCACCTCGTAAGACGATGTATCGGGATCCTCGACCTCGAATGTGGCAATAATGATGACCTCATTCTGCATGGGTATTGAGCGCAGATAAAATGTGTTGGGATTTTGATCAGGGTCAGCATCCGCTGCCGTTACGGTCAGTTTTGCCCTATCTTCAGTCCCGATCAGATTGATCGTCAGCGTTTTCACGGCGGCTTTGGTCTGACTGCTGGCCGTCACGGTGAAGACAAGCGGCACCGTATCTCCGGTATTCAACGCGTTGATTTCCGAATTTGGCGCAAAACTCCAGGCGCCGGTGCCCGTGTGGTATTCAAACTCACCGTATGATGTGACGAATGATTTGCTGCTGCCACTCATGTTCTCAGAAAGCAGGACGCCCGCCGGTGCTTGCAATGTGACCGCATAGGTGATCGTGCTATCGGGATCAGTCGCCCCGAACGTTCCCGTAACGGGATCAAGGTCATCTTCCGCCGCGGTGTCGGCAATATCCTGCGTGCTCGCCGTCTCCGGGAAGGACGGGGCCTGATCGGCGGTATTCGTCCAGATGGTGAAGTTTTCGCTCCAATTGCCGGCACCGTTCAGCGCGACAGTCAGATCAATGTTTGAA
>JBAJNM010000064.1 GCA_036881865.1 Parvularculales bacterium
AATTCAGCCGGGATATTCTGCGCGGGAAGGGTATCATCCACTTCACGGAGGAGTCCCGGCCCATGGTCTGGCAGCAGACCGGTCGCCATATCGACATCAGCCCTGTCGGCAGCACGATTGCGCAAAAGGATATCGACCGCAGCCGGCTGATCGTCATCGCGCCGGATGAGCCCGATGCCGTCTCAGGGGCCTTGTGCAAAATCGGGTTCAGCCCCTACAGCGCCGGGATGTAGAATCCCGGTTTCAGGACGCCTCGCTCCCCGCCAGATGGCAGGCGGTGCGGTGGGCGCCTTGTTCAGGCAAGAGTTTTGGCACTGACTGCCGGCACCGGTCTTCAACGAGGGGGCATCGGCCCGCAAAGCGGCATCCGGTCTGCGGGACGGTGAGGTCCGGCAGCGGGCCTGAGATATCCTGGCGTTCCGCTGCGGGGTCACGGTCATCGATACCGGGCACAGCGGAAAGCAGGGCGCTGCTGTAAGGGTGCTTCTGCCGGGTGAAGAACGGCTTGCGCTCAGCCCGTTCGACAATCTGCCCCATATACATCACCGCGATGTCATCACACATATGCTGGATCACGCCCAGATCGTGGGAGATGAACAGATAGGTCAGATTGAACTTCTCCTGCAGGGTTTTGAGCAGGTTCAGGATCTGCGCCTGAACGGCAACATCAAGGGCGGAGACAGGTTCATCGCAAATCACAACGGAGGGCCGCGGGGCGAGCGCGCGCGCGATCCCGATACGCTGTCGCTGGCCGCCGGAGAACTGATGGGGAAAGAGGCGTTTCTGCTCTGCGCGCAGCCCCACGGCCTGGAACAGCTCATCAATGATCCCGTCCTGTTCTGAGCGACTTGTCTGGCCGGCATGCTGAAGCGGCTCCCGGACAATGTCTTCGGCTCGCAGCCGCGGGTTCAGCGATGAGTAGGGATCCTGGAAAATGATCTGGACACGCTGCCGGGCCACCCGCAGCATATCGCCGACAAGTCCCCCGAAATCCTCGCCGTCGAGCAGGATCTGGCCCTGCTCCTTCTCCACAAGCCGCGCCACCGCCAGGGCCGCCGTCGTTTTCCCCGAACCTGACTCGCCAACGATACCCAGCGTCTTGCCCCGGGGGATGTCAAAGCTGACATCATCGACGGCGAGCAGGCTTTTGCGTTTGCCTTTGTCATCACGCACCTTCAGCCCGAAACGAACGGAAAGATTGCGCACCGATAAGAGAGGTGATGATGCCGTCATTTCCCCCCTCCATGCGGATGCCAGCATGAGACCGAATGCCCGGCGGATTTGGCGGCGGCTTTGGCGGCGGCTTTGGCGGCGGATTTGGCGGCGGGGTGATGGCCGGGCTTCTTGTCAAGGCATTGCTGGGACAGCCGGTCGCATCGCGGCGCGAACAGGCAATGGTCCTGCCCGAAGCTCGTGATGTCCGGGACGATACCGTCAATTTCAGGCAGGGTTTCGGGCACAGACGCCGCCCTCGTGCGGATATACGGCACACAGGAGATCAGCCCCTTGGTATAGGGATGGGCCGGTGCGCGGATGATCTGCTCGACCGTGCCTTCCTCAACCTTGCGGCCAGCGTACATCACCAGCATCCGTTGCGCCATTTGCTTCACCGCTCCTATATCATGAGTGATCAGAATCATGGCCGTGTCCGTGCGGGCCCCAATATCGAGAAGCAAATCAAAAATCTCGGCCTGCACCGTCACATCAAGGGCGGTTGTCGGCTCATCCGCAATGAGGATCTCAGGCTCGCAGGCCAGCGCCACGGCAATCATCACACGCTGGCGCTGCCCCCCTGACATCTGGTGGGGGTACTGGCCGAGGCGGCTTTTGGCATCGGGGATTTTAACGGCATCGAGCAAATCGGCCGCCGTCGTCAGCGCCTCATCCCGGCCCATCCCGCGATGCCGCTCAAGCACTTCTGCGATCTGGTTGCCGATGGTGAAGACCGGATTCAGCGATGTCATGGGTTCCTGGAAAATCATTGAGATTTCATTGCCGCGCAAATCCTGCATGCGGCTTTCATCCGCTTTGGCAATATCCTGTCCCTTGAACAGAATCTGACCTGAGGCGATGCGGCCCAGCGCGGGCAGAAGCCCCATCAGGGCGAGGGCGGTCATCGATTTCCCGCAACCCGATTCTCCGACAAAGCCGATCCTCTCCCCGCGGCCCAGACTGAAAGTGAGGTCGTCAAGGACGGGGACGACGCCCCCTCTTGTGTTGAAATCAACCCGCAGGTTTTTCACCTCAAGCAGTGTCTCTGTCATCTACCGCCGCCTCAGTTTCGGGTTGAGCGCGTCATTCAGGCCATCGCCAATGAGG
Organism: Parvularculales bacterium; assembly: GCA_036881865.1. Classification (NCBI taxonomy): domain Bacteria; kingdom Pseudomonadati; phylum Pseudomonadota; class Alphaproteobacteria; order Parvularculales; species Parvularculales bacterium. The sequence continues at coordinate 2,320 of JBAJNM010000064.1, forward strand.
GAGATCGCCAGCACGGTGATGAAGATCGCAAGGCCGGGGATCGTCACGGCGTAGCTGTGACTGAGAAAATATGTCCGGTTCGAACCGATGATCTGCCCCCAGCTGACGACATTGGGGTCGCTGAGACCGAGGAAGGCGAGCCCGGCCTCAAACAGGATGGCCGACCCCACCATGAGGGCGGCCTGGACGATGATTGGCGGCAGGGCATTGGGCAAAATCACCTGAAAGATCAGTTTCAGGTCCGTCGCCCCCGCCGACCTAGAGGCGGTGACATATTCAAGCTCCCTGATGCGCAGGAATTCACCGCGCGTGATCCGGGCCACCGCGGTCCAGCTGACCAGTCCGATCGCGATCGTGATCACCACCAGTGATGCGCCGAACAGGGCGACAATGACCATGGAGAAGAGCAGGGTAGGCAGGACCTGGAAGAATTCGGTGATCCGCATCAGAACCTCTTCCGTATAGCCGCGGTAATATCCGGCAAGGGCACCGAAGGTGATCCCGATGAACACGCTCATCAAGGCGGCGACAAGGCCGATCATGATGGAAACGCGGCCGCCATGGAGCAGGCCTGCGAGGAGGTCGCGCCCCAGATAGTCCGTGCCCAGGATAAAGCCCTCCCTGCCGGGGGATGTGAAGGGCGGTGAGACCAGCTCAAAGGGGCCGGTCGTATAGAAGACGGGGCCGAAGACGGCCGCCAGCACCACCGCCAGCAGGACCACCATGGCCACAAGAGCGGCACGGTTGGCAATGAACATGAGCCACACTTCCATCGCCGGGTGACGGGCGGCGACGAGGTTGGTCTCTTCGCGGTGCTGGGCCTCGCCCTGCAATGTCATTTTCCCGCCGGCCATGATCATCCCCCCCTGCTGTTGATGCGGGGGTCAATCAGACGCAGGGTGAGATCCGTCAGCAAATTGCCGATAATCACCACCAGAGCCGAGAAAAACAGAATCCCCAAAATCGTCGGGGTGTCGCGCGCCAGAATGGACTGAAGCGCCAATGTGCCCAGCCCCGGCCAGCTGAAAACGGTTTCAACGAGAACCGCGCCCGAGACCACGGCGGAGAACTGCAGTCCCGCCAGTGTCACGACAGGGCCCAGCGCGTTTTTCAGCGCGTGTTTATAGATGATCTCCCCCTCGGAAAGACCTTTGGCCCGGGCCGTCCTGATATAGTCCGAGCCCAGCACTTCAAGCATGCTGGCGCGGCAGAGGCGGCTATACAGCGCAAGGAAAATCGAGGCCAGGGTCAGTGCCGGCAGGAACAGGTGATGCGCGACATCAAGAACCCGCCTCCAGACGGGGGCATCGAAGAGGATGACATCGACCATCCCCGCCACCGGGAAGAGGGGCAGGATCAGGGAGAAGGAGATCAGCAGCATGATTCCCGTCCAGAAGACGGGAGCGGAAAATCCGAACAGCGCCAGAAAGGTGACGAAATGCGAGAGCATGCCATGGGGTTTCCTGGCGGAAATGACCCCCAGAACGACACCGATGACGAGGGCCAGAATCTGTGCGGTGAAGACCAGCAGCAATGTTGCCGGCAGCCGTTCGGCGATCAGGCTTGTCACCGGCGTGTTGAAGAAAAAGCTGTAGCCGAAATCGAAATGCAGCACATTCCAGAGAGACAGCCCCAGCTGGACGATGAAGGGTCGGTCAAGGCCGTAATCGATCCTGATCGGGTCCATGACTTCGGCCGTCGCCCCGCCCATGTCGCCGGCAATCGTATCGGCAATATCCCCGGGGGCGATATGGATGAGAAAGAAATTGAGAATGACAACGGCCAGCAGCAAGGCCGCCGCATAGCCAATTCGGGTCAGGATTTGTTTCAGTAATGCCATCACATGCCGGGGGAGGGGAAGGCCCCGCCTGAGCAGCGCCCTCCCTTAAAGGCTAGTTGATGTAAACCCTGTCCAGCGGTGAGACCGTTGCCCAGATGCCGACGGGCGGATTGCCCAGCTTGTCTGAGTGGATCGTGTGGTATGGCAGGGCGTAAGCCCAGTAGACCGGCAGGTCGTCAGCGACGATCTGCTGGAATTCGGCATAAAGCTCCCTGCGCTTTTTCGTATCGGTTTCACTGCCGGCCATTTCCAGAAGCTCGTCAACACGGGCATTGGCATAGCCCTGGGTGTTTGACCAGATGACGCCTTTTTTGATGTTGCTGGACTGGTATGTGCGGTGCACACCGATCACCGGGTCGCCCCAGTTGAAGACAACATCCCACGTCATGTCAAACTCATAGTTGCTGACACGGCTGGCCCAGGTCGGGAAGGCCGGTGAAGAGCGGATGACAACATCAATGCCGACCTTCTTCAGCTGCGGCTTGATGTATTCGGCCTGCGCCTTGATGCCGGCCCAGCCGTAATCGAGCGTCAGCTGGAAACGGTTTCCGTCATCCCCGCGCGGGTAGCCCGCCTCGTCAAGAAGCGCATTGGCCTTATCAAGGTCAAGGTCGTAGGTTTCAACATCGTCCTCGAAGAACGGCGAGCCCGGGTGGATTCCGGTCAGGGCCGGCGTCGATGTCTTTAGCATGATCTCATTGTTGATGAAATCGCGGTCGACCGCATAGGCAATCGCCTGACGGACCTTCTTATTGGATGTGGGGCCGTCGGAGGCGGTGTTGAATGCCAGCCATGCGATCGGGCCGATGGCGGCATAGGCGGTGCCCCCGCTGGTGGCCTTGACGCCGGATGCCGATTTGAGGCGGTTGATATCGCGCGGATTCTGCTCAAACCCGGAGAGATGCGCTTCACCCGTCTCAAGGGCGATGGTGCGCGCCGCCCCGTCCTTGATGATTCGCATCACGATTTTATCGAGGAGCGGGCGGCCTTCAATGAAGAAGTTCTCGTTCTTCTCAAGGATGATGTGCTGGTCACGCTTGAACTCAACCAGCTTGAAGGGGCCCGAGCCGACAACACCCTCGGAGTTTGCCGGATGTGATTTCGGATCCTGACCATCACCATAGACATGTTCGGGGATGATCGGCAACAGCTGCGATGACATGGCCAGCAGCAGAGCCGGATGCGGTTTTCTGAGATTGATCACCGCCGTATGCTCATCCGGGGTGTCAACCGATGCAACCGGGGCGAACATCGTCTTGAAGGGATGGTTTTCCTGAACGGTTTTGATGGAGAAGGCCACATCTGAGGAAGTGATAGGCTCACCGTCATGGAATGTCGCCCCTTTGACGAGGTTCAGGGTTACGGTCAGGCCGTCATCGGATGTCGACCAGTCTTCCGCGAGATAAGGCTGTGGTGTCCAGTCCTCGTCATAGCGGAGCGGCGCAGCAAAGATCTGCGTTCCGGGCTCTCCTGTGGCGATGCCGGACTGAACCGCCGGATTCAGGTGGCGCGGCGTGTTCTGGACGGCCCAGATCAGGGTCCCGCCCTGCTTACCGGCACCGTCATCTGTCGCCGTGTACAGGTATATCAGTGATGATGCAGCGACGATCACCAAAATTGCAATAATTGCGCGTTTCATTTCGACCCCCTCAGGATGCTTATATTGGATGCTTAAAGTCTTTGATCTGCCTTAAACTCTGAATTTTATTTCTTGATTATGCAAGAGTTTTATTTCGGGAAGGCCGGGTCTTTCCGGAGTCTTTCCGGGGGCTTCCCGCAGCCTCATGCCTTTCAGGAAGGTGTTGCAATATCCCCCCGTTTTGCCTACAGATCAAAAGGCGGCATTGATGCTCGTATTTCCGGAAACATCATTGACCCATTATTGACCCAGGGCACATCATCATATGAACAGGACTTGGACGAAAAACACTCAATTCGGCGGCAAGACGGTTTACGGGGCCAGTATCGGCATTCTGATGCTTGAAACCAAATTCCCGAGAATCCCGGGGGATATCGGCAATGCCACGACATGGCCCTTTCCCGTACAGTTTCACGTTGTCAAAGGCGCAACACCGCACAAGGTCGTGCGTGAGGACCCGCGGGTCCTGATTGACGATTTTATCGCTGCCGCCGAAAATCTGGTGGCCTGCGGATGCGACGGGATCACAACCAATTGCGGTTTCCTCGCGCTCATGCAGGATGAGCTTAAAGACGCGGTGAAGGTGCCGGTCGCAACATCCTCCCTCATGCAGGTCCCGATGGTTCAGTCACTGCTTCCCGGCAACCAAAGGGCGGGTATTCTGACAATATCAAAGGCCACGCTGTCTGCCGATCACCTGAAAGCGTGCCATGTGCCCCCGGACACGCCCATCGAAGGAACGGATGAGGGCCGTGAGTTCACCCAGGGCATCCTCTCCGATGCTGAGGAGCTTGACTTTGAGGCCTGCCGACTTGACATGCTGGATGCCGCAACAAAACTCACAACCGATCACAAGGATGTTGGCGCCATCGTCCTGGAATGCACCAACATGACTCCCTATGCGCATGACATCAGGACAGCCACCGGCCTGCCCGTCTTTTCCATATACAGTTTTTTGCACTGGTTTCAGCAGGCCCTCGTCCCCGATCAGTTTCCCGGTGCGTTAAGCGACCCCCGTCATTGATGGGCAGGGCCGCATTCTGGCCAGTCCCGTCACAAACACCCCGCCAATATCAACCGGAAAGCCCACTGAAAGCCCGCTGAAAGTCCATGGGCCGGGTGCGGCCCTGATTTTCAGGCACAAGAACTTCCCTTCACAGGGGAAGCATGGCAGTATCAGGGAATATGATGCTAAGAATACTGAATACCACGACAAATCTTCCCTTCATAAGGGGGGGAGCCAGACATGACCAAGGAGGACAAAATGTCAAAATTCATCAAAACAACAATAGCCGCGATGGCGATTGCCGGAGCATCCGCTGTGGCGGCACAGGCCGAGACCTGGGATATGCCCATGGCTTATTCCGCCACAAACTTCCACTCTGTGACGGGCGCCAAATTCGCCGAATGCGTCACACTGGGGACGGAAGGCGATCTGAAGATCCAGACGCATCCCGGCGGCTCGCTCTTTTCGGGTTCCGAAATCAAGCGTGCCATTCAGACCGGACAGGTCAATATCGGCGAGCGGCTGCTCTCCGCACACCAGAACGAGAACGCCATGTTCGGCTTTGACTCGGTTCCTTTCCTGGCCACTTCATTTGAAGATTCAGAGGCCCTCTGGGAGCTGGCAAAAGAGCCGCTGACGGATATCCTTGAAGATCAGAACCTGCATCTTCTGTATTCAGTCCCCTGGCCCGCACAGGGTTTGTATTTCGACCGCGAGGTGAATACGCTGGCCGACGCAAAAGGCATAAAATTCCGCGCCTATAATACCGCAAGTGCAAGGATGGCCGAACTGGCCGGCATGCTGCCTGTTCAGATTGAAGCGGCAGAGATCAGTCAGGCTTTTGCAACAGGTGTAGCACAGGGCATGGTGTCATCGGGATCGACCGGCTATGACCGCAAGGTCTGGGAGAGCCTGTCGCACTATTATTCAGCAAATGCCTGGCTGCCGCGCAACTACGTTCTTGTTAATGCGGATGCCTGGGATGATCTGGATGACGACATCCAGCATGTCATGAACGGTTGTGCAGCCCTTGCCGAATATGCCGGCGACTGGCGCTCGATACAATATAATGAGTTCACCGTCGGGCAGCTTGCCGCCAATGGCATGACAACAGGTCCGGTCAGTGATGCCCTCGCCGCCGAGCTTCGCAAGATCGGTGAGACCATGACCGCTGAATGGCTTGAAACAACGGGACCGGCAGGCAAAAAGCTCGTCGACGCTTTCAAGTCCCGGTAATCGTCCAAAACAACACAGTCCGGCAGCCCAACCGGCTGCCGGACTTTTCAGCCCGGACCTTTCAATCCGGACTTTTGATGAAGGGAGATCCTCATGGCGTTGCTTCGGGCACTCAGGGCGGCACTGGACAACCTGTATAGAATCGCAGGCTATACCGGCGCTGTGTTTCTGGTGCTGATCCTTTTCTTTGTGGCCGTGCAAATGGTGGCACGGTGGAGCGGTGAAATTTTTGTCGGCGCCCCGGATTTCACGGGGTATTGCATGGCGGCGGCGTCATTTCTGGCCCTCCCCTACACCCTGAACGCCGGCACGCATATTCGTGTCAACCTGCTTTTGAATGCGCTCGGTGACCGCCGGAAATGGCTCGATATCTGGTGCTGGATCATTGCCAGTTTCCTGTCATGCAGCTTCGCCTATTACGCCGCCAAGCTGACCTATCAAAGTTACATCTTCAACGACATCAGCCAGGGTCAGGACGCTTGGCCGATCTGGATCCCCCAGATGTCAATGGCCGTCGGCACAATCATCCTGGCCATCTGCACATTGGACAACCTCATCACAATCCTCTTCACCGGCAAGGACAACATTCGTCCTATCCGCACTGACCAGTTGGCGGGATAGAGATCATGGAAGAGTTCTATCTCAGTTTAATCTTTCTCTTTGTCCTGTTTCTTTTTCTGGGAACAGGCGTCTGGGTCGCCCTCGCGCTTTTCGGCGTCGCCTATCTGGGCCTTGAGATGTTCACCACCCGGCCCGCCGGTGATGCGATGCTCACAAGAATCTGGACCGGTTCGTCCAGCTGGACATTAACAGCCCTTCCCCTTTTCATCTGGATGGGTGAAATCCTGTTTCGAAGCCGATTATCCCAGGACATGTTCAGGGGGCTCAGCCCCTGGATGCAGCGCCTGCCCGGCGGGCTGGTTCACGTCAACATCGTGGGCTGCACCATCTTCGCCGCCGTGTCCGGTTCTTCGGCGGCAACGCTGACCACCGTTGGCAAGATGTCCATCCCCGAGCTTCGAAAGCGCAAATACCCTGAATACATGATCATCGGCACTCTCACGGGCGCAGCAACGCTGGGGCTGATGATCCCGCCTTCACTGACCCTGATCGTTTACGGGGTGGCGGTGGAGCAATCGATCTCCCGGCTGTTCATCGCCGGAATCGTCCCGGGCCTGGTGCTGGCGGGACTGTTCATGACCTATGTGGCGGGCTGGTCGTTCCTGCGCCCGAAAGAGGTTCCGAAAATCGCCGATCCCATGACCTTCAGGGAGAAAGTCAACGAAAGCCGCTTCCTGATCCCCATTATCATGCTCATTATAGTGGTGATCGGCTCGATGTATGGCGGCTGGGCCACGGCGACGGAGGCCGCATCCATCGGCGTCATGGGCGCCCTTTTCCTCGCCGCCGCCCAGGGCTCCCTAACATGGAAGTCCTTCATCGACAGCCTTCTGGGGGCAACACGGACATCGGCGATGATCGCCTTCATCCTGATGGGCGCTATCACGCTGACCTTGGCGATGGGGTTCACCGGCCTGCCAAGGGACCTCGCAGAGTTCATTGACAAGCTTCAGCTCTCCCGCTTTGAGCTTCTGATGGCGCTGATGATCTTTTACATCATTCTGGGCATGTTCCTTGACGGGATTTCATCGGTCGTTCTCACCATGGCGATTGTCCAGCCCATGGTCGTGGCTGCCGGCATTGACCTGAGCTGGTTCGGTATCTTCATCGTCATTGTGGTTGAAATGGCACAGATCACACCGCCGATCGGGTTCAACCTGTTCGTGATGCAGGGCCTGACGAAACACGAGATGGGTTATGTCTCCAAAACGGCATTGCCGTTATTTGCGCTCATGGTCCTGATGGTGTTCATTCTGGTCACTTTCCCGGAACTGGCTACCTATCTTCCTGACAATATGAGAAACAGGCCGTGATGATGGGTATTGAAGAGTCAAGTTCCGTCCCTCTCAGACAGGACAGGCACGATGCCGGATGTGACAAGCATGGCTGCCGCTGACATGCCCCGGGGTGAAGCGAAGGGCAAAAGCGGACATAAGATCGAGACCATCCGCGTTCATCAGATCAACATTCCGGCAAAGACCGTCCATTCCCATGGAAGCGGCGATGTCGCCGGAATCCACGTGGTCATCCTTGAGGTTCTGACCGATAGCGGACTGACGGGCTGGGGGGAAGCCTCGCCGTGGCCGGTCTTCACCGGCACTGCCGAAGGATGCGCGGCCGCACTGCATGTCCATCTGCGCCCCCATCTGATTGGCCGGGACCCGGTTCAGGTCGAAGCACATCTGAGCAGGGCGGACAAGGTCATCGTCGGTCATCCGGAGGCAAAGGCGGCCCTTGAGATGGCGCTTCTCGACATCACCGGGAAGGTTTCCGGGCTGTCGGTTTGCGAACTTGTGGGCGGCAGGATGCGGGAGGATATGGGCATGAGCTTTTCCGTCGCCAACCCTGATTTTGCCGATGACCTCAACGATATCGCGGCCCTGTGGGATGACGGTGTCCGTATCTTTAAGATCAAGACCGGGTTTGCGGAACACGCCTTCGATGTGATGCGGATGGAAAAGCTCCGCAAAACCTACGGCGATGAGATTGATCTCCGCATCGACTACAATCAGGGACTGCCGGCATTCGATGCGATCCGGCGCATTCGCGACCTTGAGCCGTTCCGGCCAACCTTTATTGAGCAGCCGGTCAAAATGCATGAACGGGACTCTCTCGCCCATATCGCACATGTCATTGACACGCCGATCATGGCCGATGAAAGCGTCTTTGACCCCCGCTCGGCATTGCATGGCGCGCAAATCCGGCTCGCGGACATTTTCTCGCTCAAAATCATGAAGTCGGGCGGCATCAGGCGGGCGCTGGAAGTGGCTGCGATCGCGCGTGCCGCCGGGATAGAGGTTTATGGGGGATGCATGTTTGAAACGGGTCTCGCCCATACGGCCGGCGCCCATCTCATGGCCGCGGTCCCGGACCTGACCCTTGGATGTGAATTCTACATGGCCACCTACTATGCGCAGGAGGACATCTTAACGGATCCCTTCCCGGCCGAAAAGGGCCGGGTCCATGTTCCGGAAGGGCCGGGGCTGGGTGTTGAGGTCAGCCCGGATGCGCTCGGGAAATTCGCCGTTGCCGATGTGCTCGCCTGAGACGGGCCGGGATGGTGGTCATTCGGAACATGCACCGTATGTTTTGATAAGTATTTCGAAGGACGGATTATGAAGGACGGGTTATGAAATCTGACAACACACCTGACAACACACCTGACAACACACTGGGGATGAAGGGCGGACAGGTCATCCTGAAGATGCTGGAACTCCACGGGGTCAAGCATGTCTTCGGGCTGCCCGGGGAGACCACGATCGGCTGGTATGACCGCTGGAAGGAACATTCCGATATCGAATATGTGCTCACCCGGGATGAGCGGACAGCATCCTATGCCGCAGAAGCCTATGCCAAAATCACCGGCCGTCCGGCGGTGCTTGAGGCCCCCAGCCCGGGTGTGACGCATTGCACCCCCGGCATGGCCGAGGCCTTCCTCAGCTCGGTGCCGATTATCTTTTTCAGCTCGGACATCCCGATCAATCAGGACAAGAGGCACGGATTGACGGGTCTCGACCAGACCGCACTCTATGATTCCGTCTCAAAGGAATCCTTCACGGTGACGACTGTGCGGGAAATCCCTTTTCTGATGCGCCGGGCCTTCCGTGTTGCCACGTCAGGCCGTCCCGCCCCGGTTCACATCCGGGTGCCCATCAACATCTTTAATGAAAAAGCCGAGGTTGATGATCTCTATGCCGAATCCGAATACGCATCCTACCCGGCACACCGCCCTGTTGCCGATCACGGCAAAATCAGTGCCGCCATCGATGTTCTGATCAAATCGGAAAAACCGGTCATTGTCTGCGGCCAGGGCGGGCTGATTTCAAAGGCGACGGATGCAATCCTTGCCCTTGCGGAACTGCTGCAAATCCCCGTGGCAACAACGACAGCGGGCAAGGGCACGATCCCTGAAACCCATCCGCTGTCCCTGCGCGTCATCGGCTCACGGGGAGGGATGCAGTATTCAAACGATTATGTCAAAGGCGCAGACACGGTGTTCTTTGTGGGGACAAACACGGATTCCAGCGGGACGAACCACTGGACACTCTATGGCGCCCCGGAGTCCAAGACCTTCATGCATCTGGACATCGCTGAAGCCCATATCGGCAACAACTTCCCGCTTGAAGTCGGCATGGTCGGTGATGCCAGGGCCACGATTGAGTATATGGTCGAACGCATCAGGGTGGAGCATCCGGATTTGAACCCTGAGCCCGTTGACCTCAACCCGGTGAAAAAGACGGCACTCGATGCGGTTTTCAATTCAAACATCAAAATGCCCAAGGGAACGCTTTCTCCGGTGAAACTGACCCAGGCCCTTGATGAAATTCTGCCCGATGATGCGATCGTCACAGCCGAGCCGGGCGTTGCGGCAATTTACCCCTCAGCGTTATTGTCGGTCAGAAAACCCGGCCGGAGATACATTACCAACTACTCCATGGGGGCACTGGGCTATTCCGTCCCCGCCGGTCTCGGAGCGCTCTATGCCGGTGACGGGCCGGTGGTCTCCTTCACCGGCGACGGCTCGATCGGGTTTGTCATCGGGGACATGGAGACGATCAAGCGCAGCGGGAAAAACATCACGATCATTCTGACGCGCAATGACACATTCGGGTGGATCCGCGGTGAAGCGATCCTGCTGGATGACGTCAACGAACCCTGGGTCACCGACTTCAATGCCGTCGACTACTGCATGGTTGCTGAAGGCTTTGGGTTTGAGGCGGTGCGGATCACGTCTGAGAGTCAAATCAGGGAGACACTGGAGAGGGCGCTGGCCAATCCGGGCGCTAATTTCATTGAGATCACGGTGCCATCACAGGATGTGATTATACCTTTTGTTCCGTCATGGGTCGATGTGGCCAAAGAAAAGGGTCTGGGCTATTTCTACTGATCGGATGTGGTTGGGGGAGCGTATATTTTTTCTCCAATCTGCCCTATGCTGATCCGTCAATTCCCGGTTTTCAGATGTCTGCTGTTTTCGATCCGGACACCGTCAACGATA